>CAYYCE010000075.1:5348-9777 GCA_964469635.1 uncultured Kineosporiaceae bacterium | reverse complement strand
ACATGTGGGAGCGGGAGTTGTAGTAGATTTCGCCGTTCGACAGTTCGAGCAGCGACAGCCCGCCGTCCAGCGGCCGCAGCGGGGTGATCGCCGCGGTGCCGAAGACCTGCTCGGTGTAGGTCGTCGCGGTCAGCGCGCGCAGGTCGTCGTCCGGGATGTCGTCGATGAACAGCGCCAACACCCGGTGGGCCAGCTCGGCGTAGGGCAGGCCGCGCCACGAGCGCAGCGTCGCGGCGTCCAGCCCGGGATAGCGCGTCGGCAGGTACAGTCCGCCGTCCGGGGCCAGGCCCTCGAGCAGGATCTCGGTGAAGCGCCGGGGCTCGGCGTGGCTTCGGGTGCTGAGGTAGCGGACGGGCTGCATGACCTCAAGGCTAGGGCGGTGGCCTCCGGGTCGACGGCAGGCCACTGACATCATGGGGTGGTCCATCCCAGAGGCAAGGAGTCACCATGGCACACGGCCGAGAGGTCCTCGACGGGCTGCGCGACCACGCGACGACGCTGCGGGGTCTGATTCCCGATGTGTACGAGGGGTTCTCGCAGACGCATCGAGCCGCGCTGAAGGACGGCGCGCTCGACACCAGGACCAAGGAGCTGATCGCCTTCGCGATCTCGGTGTCGAAGGAATGCGACGGCTGCATCGCCTCGCACGCCCGCGGGGCCGCACGCGCCGGGGCCACGACCGAGGAGGCAGCCGAGGCGATCGGGGTGGCGCTGCTCATGAACGGCGGCCCGGCGACCGTCTACGGGCCGCGGGCGATCGCCGCGTTCACCGAGTTCCGCGAGCAGTTCGACCGGCTCAAGCACTGAGGATCACGGGTCTCGAGCGGCGGCGGTCAGAGGTCGAGTCCGGTCAGGGCTGCGGCCAGGGCGAATCCGTCGGGCGCCCGCACCTCGGGGACGACGCTGCGCGCCGGGCCGTGGTGCTCCCCGAGCCGGCGGGTCGCCGTCCCGTGCGCCAGCACCTGCTCGGTTGCGGTGAGCTGGCGGATTGCGATCGCCCGCACCCGGTCGGGGTACTCGCCGGCGAACTGCCCGTACAGGCTCGGGTCGTGCTGGCCGTCGTCCCCGACCAGCAGCCATCGCACCCCCGGAAGGTCGGCGGCCAGGGTCCGCAGACAGGCGCGCTTGTGCTCCCGCCCGCTGCGGAACCAGCCGGTGTTGGTCGGACCCCAGTCGGTCAGCAGCATCGGCCCGGCGGGAAAGCCGTGGCGCGTCAGGAACCGTCGCACCGTGCCCGCGGTGTTCCAGGCCCCGGTCGAGATGTAGACCGTGGGCGCACCCGGATGCCGGGCCAGCACCGAGGCGTACAGCTCGGCCATGCCGGGCACCGCCCGGCGTGACTGCTCGCGCACCACAAAGGTGTTGTACGCGGCGATCATCGGGCGCGGCAGCAGCGTCCGCAGCACGGTGTCGTCGATGTCGCTGACCAAGCCGAACCGGGTCCTCTCGGCCACCACGAGCACCCGCGCGGTGGCGACGTGACCGCCCCCGACGGGTTGCAGCGTGACCCCCTGCCATCCCGGACCCAGCCCGGGATTGGGGATCCGTGCGTCGATCATCCCCGCCCGGTCGGCCACCGCCTGGTAGCGGCTGCCGCCGGCCGTCACGACCACCTCGGCGTGCATCGCCACCGCGGTGACGAAGTTGCGCCACCCTCGGCGGTCGACCCCCTCCGGCGCCGCGGCGGCCGGCGGCTCGGCGTGGGTGGGCAGCAGCAGCACCCGGGCCAGCACCCGCAGGAACCCCTCCGCGCCGTAGCCGGGGTAGGGCACCACGGCCGGCTGCCATCCGCGGCGCCGCAGGGTCCCGCCGAGCACCGCGTTGACGCCGTCCTCGACGACGGCCGCCGGGTGCGGACGGGGCATCAGGACACGTCGCGGCGGGTGGTGAGGAACGCGCCCAGTACGGCGAGCGCCATCGCGTAGCCGACCATGACCAGCGCCGCCTGCCACCAGTGGGAGAAGTATTGCGCCGCCGTCGCCGGATCCACGCTCTGCCCGGCGGTCGGATCGCTGGTGACCACCATGTTGGCGGTGAGGTTGCCGGGCAGCCACTTGATCGCCGAGTACCACTCCTTGATCGCGAAGATGATGTTCAGGGCGATCTGGACGACGAAGGCGGCACCCACGCCGACGAGGACGGCGGCGATCTGGTTGCGGATCAGCATGCCGATGCCGAACCCGAACAATGCCCACACCATGAACGCGATCACGCCGATGCCGAGGGACTTCCAGACCTCGCCGTGGTCGAGGAAGGTGGGCTGGTTCTTGACCAGGGCGAGAATCGAGGCGCCGCCGGCGACGCTGGCGGCCGCGTGGATGCAGGCGTAGACGGCGCCGATCACGGCCACGGAGATCGACTTGGACACCATGACGATCCAACGGTTGGGCGTGCTGAGGAACGTGGCGCTGATGGTCTGGTGCCGGTACTCGCTGGTGATCAGCAGGATGCCCAGCGCGAGTGGGATCAGTGCCGTCAGTTGCTGGACCAGCCCCGCGTTGTAGATCAGCTGTGCGGTACCCACCGTCATCCGCTCGAACGGGTTGCCCTGGCCCTGGCTGTCGCCGCCGGTCGCCGAGGCGCTGCCGACGAGGGCGGCGAACCCCATGGCGACCAGGGCGGCCAGAACCGCCATGCCGAGCGCCATGCCCCACCACAACCGGGTGGTGAACACCTTGCGGATCTCGGACCTCGTCGCCCCGATCACGGCTGGGCCTCCTTCGTCGGCACGCTCGTCGGCGCGGCGCCGGGTGTCGCCGTCCCGTAGTTGCGGCTCTGCCCCTCGGTGAGCGAGAAGAACAGCGACTCGAGATCGCCGTCCTGGCGGTGCAGCTCCCAGACCGGCAGGCCGATCCCGAGTGCGATGTCACCGATCAGCCGCAGGTCGGTGGTCCTGACCACCAGGGCGCCGTCGGTGCCGGGGACGGCGGTGAGTCCGCCGGTGGCGTACAGCGCCCGGGCCAGGGCCTGGGGGTCGGAGGTCCGGACGACGGTCTGCGCCTCGCCGTGCAACTCCTCGATCGGCGCGGCCTTGACCAGCCGGCCGTTGTTGATGATGACGACGTCGTCGACGGTCTGCTCCACCTCGGACAACAGGTGGCTGGAGACCAGGATGGTGCGCCCCTCGGCGCTGAGCCGGCGCAGGAAGCCGCGCAGCCAGCGGATGCCCTCGGGGTCGAGGCCGTTCGCGGGTTCGTCGAGCAGCAGCACCCGGGGGTCGCCGATCAGGGCCGCGGCCAGGCCGAGCCGTTGCCGCATACCCATCGAGTAGCCGCCCGCGCGCTTCTTGGCGGCGGTGGTCAGACCAACCATGTCGAGCAGTTCGTCGGCGCGTCCGCGCGGGATGCCGGCGGTGTCGGCGAGCACCCGCAGGTGGTCGCGGCCACTGCGGCCGGGGTGGAACCCGGTGGCCTCGAGCGCTGAGCCCACGACGAGCAGCGGCCGGTGGATCGCGCGGTAGTGGCGGCCGCCGATGGTGGCGTGGCCGCTGGTGGGCCGCACCAGCCCGAGCGCCATCCGCAGGGTGGTGGTCTTGCCGGCACCGTTCGGGCCGAGGAAGCCCGTGATGCGCCCGGGTTCAACGTCGAACGTGAGGTCGTCGACGGCGAGCACGGTGCCGAAGCGCTTGGTGAGGTTCCGGATCTCGATCCTGGTCGGGGGAGGCGCGGTACCGCTTCCGGTGGGTGTCATGGGCCGATCCTCGCAGCCTCCCGTGGGGGGACGCACCCGGGAAACGCCCGGTGACCTAGGGGGTCACCGCCATCTCGGCGAGCACCCGCCGTCCGAGTTCCTCGCCCTCGGGGCCCTCCCCCTCGATCCGGACGGCGCCCTCGGGTGGGGTTCGGCGCCCGCCGGCCAGGAGTACGAACGACTCCCGGTCGGTGTGCAGCGCCACCGTGGGGGATTCGGGGATCTCGGACTGTCGCCGGCCGCGGCCGGACCCGTCGACGACGACGGCGAACGGCTCGCTGCCCCCGATGTAGGCCACCAGCGTGGTCCCGGGCGGCGCGGCCACCCGCTTGGCGAGGACCAGGCCGAGGGCCTCGGCCAGCTGTGTGGCCGTGTGGTCCGCGCCCGGGCTGTCCAGATTGCCGTGACGGTCGACCGCGCGGCGGATGTCCTGCTCGTGCATCCAGACGTCGAGCGGGCGGTTGCGCAGCAGCGTTTCGGTGTTCCACGCGATGCCGGCCGGCGTGCGGGGCGCCGGTGCACGGCCGTCGGTGGGAGGGTCGGCCAGCAGCGCGGCGTGCCGGGCGTCGGCGCTGCTCCGGATCTCGGCGATCAGGTCCTGCGGCGAGGTGTCCCGGCGGGCCACGACGCCCTGCTCGGTGTAGTAGCCCATGAGGCCGCGGACGTGCGGCGGGGGGTCGAACTGCAGTACCTCCTCCGGGCCGCCGCCAAACCCGACCTCCGCAGTGGCTTCAAAACC
>CAYYCE010000075.1:0-5338 GCA_964469635.1 uncultured Kineosporiaceae bacterium | reverse complement strand
CTCCGGGCCGCCGGACAGCACCCTCTCGAGGTGGGCGACGTGGGCGGCGACCGCGTGGACGTTCCAGCCGGGCAGGTCGGTCGGGACCCTCCAGTCGTCGGCGTCCAACTGTTCGAGCAGGTCGAGGAGGTCGGTGACCGCCCGCCGCCAGACCTGGACGTACCCGGCCAACCGGTCGCGATCGCTCATGTCGACCAGCCTAGGTGTTCGGGCCCTCGCGCCGGATCGCCGGACGAGGCGGGTTCACTCGCCGCGGTGCGCGACCTGGGCCGAGATCTGGTCGCGGGCGAGCAGCAGCACCTGATCGACGTTGACGTGGCTGGGGCGGGTGGCGATCCAGGCGACGGTGTCGGCGACGTCCTCGGCGCGCAGCGGGGTCAGCCCCCGGTAGACCTCCTTCGCGCGCTCGGTGTCACCGCCGAACCGGACGATGCTGAACTCGGTCTCGACCAGGCCCGGGTCGATCTGGCTGACCCGCACCGGCTGCCCGAGCAGTTCGATGCGCAGCACCCGGGTCAGCGCCGTGACGGCGTGCTTGGCGGCGTTGTACCCGCCGCCGCCCCGGTAGGGCTCGCGCCCGGCGACCGAGCCGATGACGATCACCTGTCCGTCGCCGCACGCCAGGAGCTTCGGCAGCAGCGCCCGGGTGACCCGCAGCGTGCCCATGACGTTCGACTCGAACATCGCCAGCCACTCGGCGTCGTCCGCCTGCGCGATGGAGGCCGTGCCCAGCGCCCCGCCGGCGCTGTTGAGCAGCAGGTCGCACCGGTCCACGGCGTCGCAGAAGTCGATCACGGACTGCGGATCGGTCACGTCGAGGACGTGGGCCCGGCCGCCGATCTCCTCGGCCAACGCCTCGAGCCGGTCCAGTCGGCGGGCGCCGACCACCACCTCGTACCCCTCGCGGGCCAGAGCCCGGGCGCTGGCCGCCCCGATCCCGCTGCTCGCACCCGTGACGACGGCGACGGGTCTGGGCATGGGTGCCTCCTCGGTACCTCGGATGGGATCGGACCGGTGGAGTTCCGGCCCATCAGCAGCCTGGCCTCTCGACCTGCGCCGTGTCGACCTGCTCGGTGCCAACACGCAGCGGCGAGCGCTCCGGCGGCCCACACCGTGAACGTGTGGGCCGAGGGTTCTCAACCATGGGGTTGATAAAGCGAGGGCCGTCGGCTAGGTTCTCAACCAAACGGTTGAGGAGAGGGCCATGGCCGACCAGTTGTCGCAGGTCTTCGCCGCCCTGGCCGACCCGACGCGGCGCGACATGGTTGCCAGGCTCGCGGTCGGTGACTCCACGGTCGGCGAGCTGGCCGAGCCGTACGACGTCAGCCTGCAGGCCGTCTCGAAGCACCTGAAGGTGCTCGAGCAGGCCGGGCTGGTCAGCCGCAGCCGCGAGGCCCAGCGGCGTCCGGTGCACCTCGAGGCGCAGGTGTTCGACCTGATGACCCGGTGGATCGAGCGCTACCGCCGCGAGGCCGAGGCCCGCTACCGGCGATTGGACGCCGTGCTGGCCGCCATGAACGACGACGATCACGAATCCGCTCGGGAGGGACACCCATCATGACCACCACGATTCGCCAGACCCAGATCGAGGCCGACCCCACGGTCCCCGTCATCCGGATCACCCGGGACTTCGCGGCCACCCCCGCCCAGCTGATGCGGGCCCACACCGATCCCGAGCTGTTCGCCCGGTGGGTCGGCCCCGACTCGCTGACCACCCGCATCGACCACTGGGACGCCCGCTCCGGCGGCAGTTGGCGCTACACCGCCTCACGCGCCGAGGACGGGCAGACGATGACGTTCGGTTTCCACGGCTGCTTCCACGAGATCGGCGAGAGCCGGATCGTGCAGACCTTCACCTTCGACGGGCAGCCGGACGGTGTCGCGCTCGAGACCCTGCGGTTCGAGGACCTCGGCGGCGGCCGGACCCGATTGCACGCCCAGTCCCTGGTCGACAGCTTCGAGGAGCGCGACGCCTGGCTGCGCAGTGGCATGGAGAGCGGGATCGAGGAGGGCTACGCCACGCTCGACGCCCTGCTCGTGAACGGAGACCTCTGATCATGAGCCTGCCCGCCGAACCGGCCCCCCGACACCGGGCGGTCGCCGCCGTCTTCGCCGACCGGGTTCACGGCACCCGCGACTGGGCCGCGCCGTCCCCGGTCGCCGGGTGGACCGCCCGGGACGTCGTGTCCCACCTCATCGACTGGTCATGGGGGTTCCTCGCCGGCTCGGCCGGGATCGAACCGGCGCGCGGCCCGGCCGTGGCCGACGACCCGGTGACCGCCTGGCAGGTGCACGCCGATGCGATTCAGGCGCTGCTGGACGACGAGGCCACCGCCGCGTCGACGCTGTCGAACCCCCACCTGGGCGAGATGCCCCTGGCGATGGCGATCGACCGGATCTACACCTCCGACGTGTTCATGCACACCTGGGACCTGGCCCGCGCCACCGGGCAGGACGAGCGGCTGGACGAGGAGACCTGCGCCGTCCTGCTCTCGGGTCTGTCCCAGATGGAGGAGGTGCTGCGCTCCTCGGGGCAGTACGGCGAGGCGGTGCCGGTGCCGGAGGACGCCGACATCCAGACCCGGCTGCTCGGCTTCATCGGCCGCGACCCGTTCTGGACCGCTCCCGCTTCCGCGTCGGCCACCGCCCCTGCCCCCACCCTCTCGGGCACAACGTGACGTTGCGCCCGCTGGACGGGCACGGCGTGACGTTGTGCCCACAACCGCCTTGGCACGGCGTGACGTTGCGCCCGCTGGACGGGCACGGCGTGACGTTGCGCCCGTCGGGGTGGTGGTCGCCGGGGTGGTGGTCGCCGGGATCAGAGGTCGAGCAGCTCGAGCCGGATGGCGACGTCCTCGCCGGCGGACAGACCCTCCGCCGTCCGCACCGGCCGCTTCATGGGCAGCACGAAGCCGCCGCGGCCCTTGTCGGGGAACAGCGAGGTTCGCCACGAGCTGCCGCCCACGGTGACGGCGACCCGCACCGACCCGAACCCGCGGCGGAACCCCTCGGCCAGCTCCGTGACGTCGTCGGCCACCTCGCCCGGCAGCGTCACGAAGTGCCAGCCGCCGGAGCCCGCGTGAAGCCACAGCGGCGCGGTGAACTCGAAGGTGCCGATCGCCGTCACGGTGCGACCGTAGCGACCACCCCCGACATCCGGTCCGGCGGTCGACGGTGATGCCGGGCAGGATGGGCGACATGGCGCATCCGAAGATGTTCGAGGACGACGACCCCGTGCTGGCCCGCGTCCGGCGCCTCGCCCTGGCCCTGCCCGGGGCCGCCGAGAAGGTCTCGCACGGCCGCCCGGCCTTCCACACCGTCAAGGTGTTCGCCTACTACGGCGGCTCCGTCAAGGTCGACGGCGTGTATCGCCAGCACCCGCGGTGCGTGATGGTGCTGCCGGACACCGAGGAGCGGCCGGCCCTGGTCGAGGACCCGCGCTGCTTCGTACCGGCCTACCTGGGGCCGTCCGGTTGGGTGGGCCTCGACCTCGACGCGGCGACCGACTGGGCAGAGGTGGCCGAGCTGCTGGACGCCTCCTACCGCCGCACGGCACCGGCCCGGCTGGTCACCGAACTCGACCGGACGCCGCCGCAGGACCGGACGGTCTCGGACCGCGGCCGGGCGCCGGCGCCGTGATCACCCGTCGGGGACGCCGACCCGGGGGTAGGGACGGCCCAGGAAGTGTCCGCGCACCCGGCGACCGTAGACGTACTCGACGAGGAACGAGACCGCGAGGAAGGCGGCGAACACCATCAGGGCGCCCAGGTCGGACCGCGCCGAGTGCCACACCAGCACCGCCAGGGCGACCGCGCTGAGGGCCAGGGCCGTGCGGACGACGAGCGGCCGCGCGCCGATGTCGTGGGCGAGCCGGACCGCCGCGGAGTTCACGATCGCGAACACCAACAGGAAGCTGGCGCTGCTGATGATCGCGATGGACTCGATCGGGATGAAGTTGGCCAGCAGCAGGCTGATCCCGGCCACCGTGGCGGTCCCGGTCACCGGGATGTCGCGGCGCTCCCGGGCCTGCGAGGCCGGCAGTTCGCCCTCGGTGGCGAGGATGTATCCGAGCCGGGCGTTGCCGTAGATGGTCGCGTTGATCGCCGACAGCGTGGCGAGCAGGGCCGCCGTCGCCACCAGTACGAATCCCAGGTGCCCCAGCGACGGCTCGGCCGCCACCGCGAGGGCGTAGTCCTTCGCCGCGGCGATCCGGTCCTCGGGAACCGCGCTCACGGTGATCGCGGCGATCACCACGTACAGCGCCACGACCACGCCGACGGCGAGGTAGTAGGCCCGGGGCAGGGTGGTGGCGGGGGACCGGACGTCCTCGGCGGCGTTGGCGATCAGTTCGAACCCCTCGTAGGCCACGAAGATCACCATGCCGGCGACCAGGAGCGAGACCGGGCTCCCCCAGTGCGACGGCGCCAGCGTCGAGGAGCTCAGGCCGGCGGCCCCGACGGCGATGACCACCCCCAGCAGGGCGAGTTTGAGGACGACGACGAGCGTCTCGACCCGGCTGACCACCGAGGCGCTGGCGGCGTTCACGATGGCCGGCAGCACGATCGCCGCGCTGACGAGCAGGTGCCGCACGAGGGGCGCCACCGGGTCGGGCAGGAACGTCGCGGCATAGGAGCCGAACGCCACCGCGTACAGCGCGATGGTCACCAGGTAGCTCAGCCAGAGCATGACGTTGGCGCTGCCGGACAGCAGGTTCCGGCCGAACGCGACGTCGACGTAGGTGATCGTGCCGCCCCGGCTGGGGTGGGCCACGGACAGATGGGCGTAGCTGTACGAGGTCAGCACGGCGACCAGTCCGGCAAGCGCGAACGCCACCGGGGTGCCGCCGTGGCCGAGCGCGACGGCCTCGCCGAGGACGGCGAAGATGCCGCCCCCGACCATGCCGCCGATGCCGATCGCGACCGCCCCCAGCAGGCCGACGGATCCATCGCCGGTCGGTGCGCCCTCACTCATCGGGAACCAGGGTGAGGGCGCCGACCCCGTGATCGTCGAGCTGCAGCGTGAGCCGCAGGGCCAGCCGCTCGCCGTCCAGCCGGACGGTCGTCTCGCGGCGGCCGTCCCCGGCCAGCACCGGGCCGCGGGCGCACGGCCCGGCCCAGGCGGCGGCGACCCGCAGCCGGCGGGTGGCCGCCTCGGCGGACAACTCCTCGGCGAGCGGCAGGTCGTCCGGCCACGCCGGATCCTCGGCCGCCAGCAGCGCCACCACCCGGTCGAGCAGGTCCGCCATCCTCCCCGACGGCGCGACGGCCGCGGTCAGCCTCACGGTCTGCACCCGGGGGGCCGGCGCGGGGGTGGGCTCGATAGCGACCCCCAGCCCGCC
>CAYYCE010000074.1:0-9784 GCA_964469635.1 uncultured Kineosporiaceae bacterium | reverse complement strand
TCGACACCGCGAACATGCTCGGGTTCTGGGTCTGGGTCGGCGGCCGGTCCGCGATGGACTCCGCCGTCGGGCTCTCGGTCATGCTGGCCATCGGGCCCGACGGCTTCGCCGCCCTGCTCGCGGGTTTCCGGGCCGTCGACGAGCACTTCCGGACGGCGCCCTACCGCGAGAACGCACCGGCGCTGATGGGCCTGCTGGGCATCTGGTACGGCAACTTCTTCGGTGCCCAGAGCCACGTCGTCCTGCCGTATGCGCAGTACCTCGACTCCTTCGCCGACTACCTGCAGCAGCTCGACATGGAGTCCAACGGCAAGTCCGTCACCCTGGACGGCACCCGGGTCGACTACGAGACCGGGCCGGTCGTGTGGGGGACGCCGGGCACCAACGGCCAGCACGCCTACTACCAGTTGCTGCACCAGGGCACGAAGCTGATCCCGGCCGACTTCATCGGCTTCGCCCATCCCGGAACCGAGGTCGGGCCGCACCATGACCTGCTGATGGCCAACTTCTTCGCCCAGACCGAGGCGCTGGCCTTCGGCAAGAGCGCCGAGGAGGTGGCCGCCGAGGGCGCGACCGGGGCCCTGATCGCCCACAAGACGTTCGAGGGCAACCGGCCGACGACGACGATCCTGGGCGAGAGGCTGACCCCGCACACCCTCGGGGCGCTGATCGCGCTGTACGAGCACAAGGTGTTCACCCAGGGCATCGTGTGGGGGCTGAACTCCTTCGACCAGTGGGGGGTGCAGCTCGGGAAGGTGCTCGCGAACCGGATCGCGCCGGAACTGATCACCGACGCCGCGCCCGACCTGGGGCACGACTCCTCGACCAATGCCCTGATCCGCCGGTACCGATCGCTGCGGGGGCGTTCGTAGCCCGCGCGCCGGTGGCGGCGTGTTCGCGTCTCACACACGGGATCGGCCAGCCGGGCCCACGGCGGCTCAGGCGGGACGGACCTCGAACCCGCGGAAGGCGACGTCGAACCCGGGCCCGTTCGGGCACACCGCCATCGGCCCGACCGAGACCGGCAGCGCCGGGGGCAGGAAGGCCACCCGGTGCAGCAGCCACGGCCCCGGGGCCTGCGCGGCGTCGAGGGCGTACTCCACCGTCAGGGCGTCGCCGCTGCGGTGCAGCCGCAGTCGCAGCGACCGCGGCGGGGCGGCCAGCGGCGTCAGGCTCCAGTCCGAGACCGCATGGGTGACCACGGCGCCCACGGCCGCCGAGCCGTGCACCGCGGTGAGCCCGCAGCTGACCCACCGCTCGGCGTCCAGCCGCACCATCAGCCCGGCCTGGTCCCGGTGGTGACGGACGTCGGCGCTCACCTCGACCTCGGCGGTGAACTCCCCGGGCACCCGGACCCCGTAGTGGTGCCCGCTGTCGTCGGTGCCGCCGGTCCTGGTGTGCCGCCAGAAGTCGGTCCCCGCGCCGGTGGTCAACACCAACTCCTCCCCGCGGCGGCGCCATCGACCCGGCTCGTTCAGCCACAGGGGTTCGAGGTCGGTGGCATGCGAGGGAGCATGGGAGGGCATGTCCGCCAGTTTGCTCCTTTTCGAAGCCGAACGTGACCGTATCGTGACGGCGCGCTGATACGCGGCCGGGTTCAGGTGAGCATCCGACGCAGTTCGTGCAGCGCCGTGACCACCGTCCGGCGGCGCACCGCAGCCCGATCTCCGGACAGGTGCAACTCCCGGTGACGGGTCGCCGTGGGGGTCACGATCGAGAGGTGGACGGTGCCCACCGGCTTGTCGGGGCTGCCACCGTCGGGCCCGGCGATCCCGGTCACGCCCACGCCGACGTCGCTGTGCAGGGCCCGCCGGGCCCCCTGCGCGAGGGCATCGGCCACGGACCGGCTCACCGCGCCGTGGGTCTCGAGCAGCTCGGGCGGCACCCCGGCGAGCCGGACCTTGGCCTCGTTGTCGTAGACCACGACGCCGCCCCGCACGTGGCCGGAGGATCCGGGCCGGTCGGTGAGCCGCCCGGCCAGCAGACCCCCGGTGCAGGACTCGGCCGTGGCGATGGTCCAGCCCAGCCCGATCAGCGCCGTCGCGACGACGTCCTCGACCGTCGAGGAGTCCGTGCTGAACGCCGTCGCGGCGTATTCGGTCTCGATCCGCCGTCGGAGCGCGTCATACCGGTCCTGGGCCGCCGGGGCGTACCGGGTGACGATCTCCAGCTCCCCCTCACGCAGGCAGGTGCTGATCTCGAGATCGCCGATCTCGGCCTCGAGCCGGCGCAGCGTGGCGGCCAGGTCGGCCTCCAGCGTCCCCCACAGCCGGATGGTCTGCTGCCGCAGCGCGGTGGCCCGTTGCAGCACGGCGCGCACCGGTTCCGCCGCCACCGCGGCCGGCCACATCCCCCGCAGCTCGCGCGGCGGTCCCGGCAGGACGACGACCGGGGGGCCACCGCGACCGGCGCCGGGGGGCACCACCAGACCGGGTGCCGTGCCGGTCGGCTCCAGGACGACGGCCCCCTCCGGCACCATGGCCTGTTTGCGGACCCCCGCGGCCATCGCCTCCGGGTCGAGGTTCCAGCCGTAGCGCCGGGTCAGCGACGCGACGATCGCCTCGATCCGCCGCTGCAGCGCGGCGTCCAGGGCCGACGGACGGCCCTGCACGTCCCCGACGACGCGGGCGGTCAGGTCGTCTGCGGTGGGCCCCAGGCCACCCGAGGTGATCACCAGGTGGTGGTCGCCGAGCAGATGCCGCAGGGCCGCCCCCAGATCCGCCGGCCGGTCGCCGACGACCACGATCCGCCCGACGTCCACCCCCAGCTCGAGCAGCCGCTCGGCCAGCCAGGGCCCGTTGCGGTCGGCCACCCGACCGGTGAGAACCTCGGTACCGGTGACCACGATGCCCGCGCGCAGTTCGCTCGGCCCACTCATGGGGCCACCGTAGGGCCCGCCGGATCAGTCGTAGAAGACCCGCTCGACGACGGCCCGGGCCCGACGCGTGAGGCGCTGGTAGTCCTCGTCGAGCTGGGTGATCGAACCCGGCGGGTAACCCACGATCCGGGCCACCCCGTCCAGTTCGACCCGCTTGGTCGGGAACGCGTCCGAGGGTCGGCCCCGCCACAGCACCGTGGCGTTGCGTACCCGCGAGGCCAGGCGCCAGGCGGCGAGCAGCGTCTGCCCGTCCGGTTCCGGCAGCAGCCCCGCCGCCGCCGCCGCGGTGAGCGCCTCCACGGTCGAGGGGGTGCGCAGCGAGGGCTCGCCCCCCGCGTACCGCAGCTGCAGCAGCTGCGCCGTCCACTCCACGTCGGCGAGCCCGCCGCGGCCCAGTTTGAGGTGGCGCCGCGGATCGGCCCCCCTCGGCAGCCGCTCGGACTCCACCCTGGCCTTGATCCGGCGGATCTCCCGCACCGCGGGCTCGTCGAGGCCGTCGGCGGGCCAGCGCAACGGGTCGACCAGCTCGATGAAGTCGGCCGCCAGCTGCTCGTCCCCGGCGACGGGCACCGCCCGGGTGAGGGCCTGCGCCTCCCAGGTCAGCGACCAGCGGCGGTAGTACTCCGCGTAGGAGTCCAGGATGCGCACCAGCGGTCCGTTGCGTCCCTCGGGCCGCAGGTCGGCGTCCACCTCCAGGGCCGGATCGGGTCCGGGCGCGATCAACAGCCGGCGCAGCTCGCCGGCGACCGCCATCGCCGCGTCGTGCGCATCCCGCTCGTCGGCGCCCTCGTGCGGGGCGTGCACGAACATCACGTCGGCGTCGCTGCCGTAGCCCAGCTCGCCACCGCCGAGCCGGCCCATCCCCACGATCATGATGCGGGTCGGCAGCCGGCCGCCGCGGTCGTGGGCGACCCGGGCGCAGGCCGCACGCAGCACGCCGTCCAACGCGGCCACCGTCGCGTCGGACAACGCCTGCCCGACCGCGTCGACGTCGATGACCCCCGCCAGGTCGGCGATCGCGGTGCGCACCAGCTCCCTACGCCGGACGGCGCGCACGGCGCCCGCGGCGGCCTCCAGGGACGCCCCGTCGGGGCTGCTGCCGAGGTGGCGGTCGACGGCCCGGTGGACGGCGATCAGGCTCAGGGGCCTCGGCCGGGGCTCGAGCTCGGTCTCGTCGCCGAACATGGCGACCGCCTCCGGGCCGTGCTGCAGCAGCCCGGTGACGTAGTGTCCGGCCGCCAGCACCCGGGCCATCCGCTCGGCGGCGGCCCCGGAGTCGCGGAGCATCTTCAGGTACCAATGGGTCGTCCCCAGGTCGTCGCTGACCCGGCGGAAGGCCAGCAGTCCGGCGTCCGGATCCGCGCCGTCGGCGAACCACCCCAGCATCACCGGCAGCAGCTGCCGCTGGATCGCCGCGCGGCGGCTGACCCCCGAGGTCAACGCCGACAGGTGGCGCATCGCCCCGGCGGGGTCGCGGTAGCCGAGGGCGGCGAGCCGCGCCTGCGCGGCCTCCGGGGTCAGCCGCACCTGGTCGGTGGTCAGCCGGGCCGCGGCGGCCAGCAGCGGCCGGTAGAAGAGCTTCTCGTGCAGCCGTCTCACAATCCGGGCGTATCGCCGCCAGGTCGCCTCGAGCTCCTCGGCGGGCTTGCCGCGCAACCCGAAGGTGCGTCCCAGCCGGCGCAGATCGGCCGGGTCCTCGGGCACGACGTGGGTGCGGCGCAACCCGTACACCTGGATCCGGTGCTCGAGGCTGCGCAGGAACCGGTAGGCGCGGTCGAGCTCGGCGGCGTCGTCCCGGCCCACGTAGCCGCTCGCGCTGAGCACCTCGAGCGCCTCGAGGGTGTTGCCGGTGCGCAGCCTCGGGTCGACCCGGCCGTGCACCAGTTGCAGCAGTTGGACGCTGAACTCCACGTCCCGCAGCCCGCCGGCCCCGAGCTTGAGCTGGCGGTGGGCGTCGCGCGCCGGGACGTGCTGCTCCACCCTACGGCGCATCGCCTGGACGTCCTCGACGAAGTTGGCCCGCTCGGCCGCCCGCCACACCATCGGCGCGATCACGTCCCGATAGGCCTCGCCCAACTCGACGTCGCCGGCGACCGGGCGGGCCTTGAGCAGGGCCTGGAACTCCCAGGTCTCGGCCCACCGCCGGTAGTAGCTGGCGTGACTGCTCACGGTGCGCACCAACGGCCCCGCCTTGCCCTCGGGACGCAGCGCGGCGTCCACCGGCCACAGCGCGCCCTCGGCGGTGGCATCGGAACAGGCCCGGGCCAGGCCGGAGGCCAGCTTGGCCGCGGTCACCAGCGCCGCCGCCTCGTCACCGCCGGGCACCGGCTCGGCGACGTAGATCACGTCGACGTCGCTGACGTAGTTGAGCTCGCGACCGCCGCACTTGCCCATGCCGATGACCGCGAACCGGCACGGCTCCGAGCCCTCGGGAAGGGACTGCCGGGCGATCGTCAGACCGGCATCGAGGGCAGCGGCCGCCAGGTCGGCGAGTTCGCCGGCGACCCCCGGCATCTGGGTCGCCGGGTCCTGGGCCACCAGGTCCCGGCCGGCGATGGCGAGCAGCCGCCGCCGGTAGGCCACCCGCAGCGCGTTCAGGGCGTCGGGGGTGGGCAGCCCGTAGACCGCCTGCACCAGCTCGCCGCGGACCGCCTGGGCGCTCAGCGCCTGCCCGGCCTCGGGTTCGAGCACCCGCCAGTGCTCCGGGTGACGCATCAGATGCTCCCCGAGCGCCCGCGAGGCCCCCAGGACGGCGAACAACCGGTCCCGGCTGGGCCCGCCCGCGCGCAGCATGGCGAGCAGGTCGGCGGGCCGGGTGGCGGCCCGGGTCCGGTCCGGGGCGCCCCGGCTGAGCTCGTCGAGGATCCGCACCAGGGCGAACAGAGCCAGATCCGGGTCCGCGGCCGCGGACAGCGCGGAGAGCACGCCGTCCTGATAGACGTCCTCCATCGGGTCGATCAGCCCGGCGAGCGCCGGATCGGCCAACAGCCTCTCGGCGCGGTCGGGATCGTCGAAGCCCAGCCGGGCCAGCCTGGCGGCCGGGGTGGAGGCTCTGGAGACGGTCATCAGGTCCGGCCGGTCAGAGCACGACCCCGGCCACCACATCGCCGAACGCGGCGGCATGGGCCGTGGCGAGGGCCGCCAGCTGCGGCTCGTGGTCGGTCATCGCGGCGGCAAGGGCGTCACGGTCCAGGCCCTCCGGGTGCGCGGCACCGTGGTGGTTGCGCATCCAGTCGGCCCAGTCCTCGCGGCTGACCTCCGGGTGATACTGCAGGCCCCAGGCGGCCCGCCCCAACCGGAAGGCCTGGTGCGGGTACCTGATCCCGGTGGCCAGCTGCACCGCTCCGCCCGGCAGCCGGGTGACGGCGTCCTGGTGCCAGTGCGCCACGGCCGGCCGACGGCCGAGCCGGGCCACCGGGCCGAGCAGGGCGTCGTCGTCCACCTGATCGGTCAGCTCGATCTCGACCACGCCGATCTCCGGGCCGGCCGCGCCGCGCCGGACCTCGCCGCCGGTGGCCAGGGCAAGCAGCTGGGCGCCGAGGCAGATGGCGAGCGTGGGCAGGGAGCGCTCGACCGCCTCGGCCAGCAACCGGCGGGTGTGCGGCAGCCAGGGCACCGCCTCGTCGTCCCAGGCCGCCATCGACCCGCCCAGGACGATGAGGCCGTGGTAACCGGTGAGCTCGTCCGGCAGCTCCTGTCCCAGGTCGGGGCGACGCTCGTCGAGCCGCAGACCGCCCAGGTCCCCGAGGCGGCCCAACCCGGCGTGCGGTTCGTGGACGACGACCAGCACCCTTGCTCTCGTCGGAGTCATCGCGCGCTCAGAGCAGGGACAGGTAGCGGTCGAGCTCGAACGGGGTGATCTGGCGGCGGTACTCGGCCCACTCCTGGCGCTTGTTGCGCAGGAAGAAGTCGAACAGTCCCTCGCCGAGGGTCTCGGCCACCAGTTCGGAGTCCTGCATGATCTCGATGGCGTTCTCGAGGTTGGTCGGCAGCGGCCTGATCCCCAACGCCCGGCGCTCGGAGTCGGTGAGCGCCCAGACGTCGTCCTCGGCCCCGTCGGGCAGGTCGTAGGACTCCTCGACGCCCCTCAGTCCGGCGGCCAGGATCACCGCGTAGGCCAGGTAGGGGTTGCAGGCGGGGTCGAGGGCCCGGTACTCGACCCGGGTCGAGTTGTCCTTGGAGGGCTTGTACATCGGCACCCGGATCAGCGCCGAGCGGTTGTTGTGGCCCCAGCACACGTAGGCGGGGGCCTCACCGCCGCCCCACATGCGCTTGTAGGAGTTCACCCACTGGTTGGTCACCGCCGTGATCTCGGCGGCATGGGTGAGCAACCCGGCGATGAAGTGCCGGGCCACCTTGCTCAGCTGGTACTGCGCCCCGGCCTCGTGGAAGGCGTTGCGGTCGCCCTCGAACAGCGACAGGTGGGTGTGCATCCCCGATCCCGGGTGATCGGCGAACGGTCGGGGCATGAAGGTGGCGTAGACGCCCTGCTCCAGCGCCACCTCCTTGATCACCGAGCGGAACGTCATGATGTTGTCCGCCGTGGTGAGCGCGTCGGCGTAGCGCAGGTCGATCTCGTTCTGGCCGGGCCCGCCCTCGTGATGGCTGAACTCGACCGAGATCCCCATCGCCTCGAGCAGGGTGATCGCCGCCCGGCGGAAGTCATGTGTGGTGCCGCGGGCGACATGGTCGAAGTACCCGGCCCGGTCCACGGGGTTCGGGACCCGCCCGGGCACCGGCTCGTCCTCGAGCAGGTAGAACTCGATCTCGGGGTGGGTGTAGAACGTCAGGCCGTGCGCGGCCGCCCGCTCCAGCGCGCGCTTGAGCACGTACCGCGGGTCGGCCATGGTGGACTCGCCGTCGGGGGTGAGGATGTCGCAGAACATCCGCGCGGTCCCCTGGTTGTCGCCGCGCCACGGCAGCACCGCGAAGGTGGACGGGTCCGGCCGCACCAGCATGTCGGCCTCGTAGACCCGGGCCAGACCCTCGATCGCGGACCCGTCGAACCCGATCCCCTCGGCGAAGGCTCCCTCCAGCTCGGCAGGGGCCACCGCCACCGCCTTGAGCGCGCCCAGCACGTCGGTGAACCACAGCCGTACGAACCGGATGTCGCGCTCCTCCAGGGTCCGCAGCACGAACTCCTGCTGTCTGTCCACGGTCTCTCCCAGCACGCTCGTCCACCACGCCCACGGGGGCACTGCCCACCCAGGCTAGTGCGCCCGAGCATCGCGCACGCTCCGGCCGCTCGCGCATAGACTCGGTGCGGATCGATCCTCGCAGCCAAGGAGACGGCAGCACCGATGACCGACCACCCCGACCACCCCGACCAGTCCCCGCGGGCAGGGGACTGGCCCACCCCCGGCACGCCCCCCGCGCCCACACCACCTGCCTACGGGAGCCCGCCGTCGGCGGGGACCCCTGGGTACGGCTCTCCCCCTGGGTACGGCTCTCCCCCTGGGTACGGCTCTCCCTCCGCCTACGGCGTCCCGCCGCCCCCCGCCGCGGCCCAGCCGCTCTCCCCCGCGGAGGAGCGGCAGTGGGGCATGCTCGCCCACCTGCTCACCCTCGTCGTCGCCGTGGTCACCTCCGGCGGCCTGGGGTTCGTGGCGGCCCTGGTGATCTACCTGATGTACAAGGACCGCAGCGCCTTCGTGCGCCGGCATGCGGCGAACGCGCTCAACGTGCAGATCATCACCCTCATCGGGGTCGTGATCTCGATCCCCCTGATGTTCGTGCTGATCGGGTTCCTGACCCTGCCGGCGGTGCTGATCTACGCCCTGGTGATGCACGTCCTGGGCGCGGTCAAGGCGAACAACGGCGAGGTCTGGGACCCGCCGCTCACCCCGCGCATGGTCAGCTGACCGGGCCATGCCCCAGCTCCGTCTGGCGCTGGCCCAGATCAATCCGACGGTCGGCGACCTGGCCGGCAACGCGGCCCTGGTGCGGGAATGGGCCCGGCGGGCCGCCGACGCGGGGGCGCACCTGGCCGCTTTCCCCGAGATGGTGCTGACGGGATACCCGGTCGAGGACCTGGCGCTGCGCACCTCGTTCGTCGACGCCAGCCGCGCCGGGCTCGAGGCCCTGGCCGCCGATCTGGCCGCCGAGGGGCTGGGCGACCTGCCGGTGGTCGTGGGCTACCTCGACCGGGTCGACCGGGACGGCGACGGGTTCGGCGACGACGTGGCGCCCGCCGTCCGGGTCGGGGTCCCCAAGGGGGAACCGCAGAACTGCGCCGCGGTCTGCGTGGGCGGACACGTGGCCGCGCGGTACGCCAAGCACCACCTGCCCAACTACGGCGTGTTCGACGAGTTCCGGATCTTCGTGCCCGGCCGGGAGCTGACCGTGGTGCGGGTGCGCGGTGTGGACGTCGCGATCGCGATCTGCGAGGACCTGTGGCAGGAGGGCGGCCCGGTGGCCCTGACCCGCTCGGCCGGGGCCGAGATCCTGCTGGTGCTCAACGGCTCCCCCTACGAGCGTGACAAGGACGACGTGCGTCGCGAGCTGGTGACCCGCCGGGCCGCCCAGGCGGGGTGCGCGCTGGCCTATGTCAACCTGGTCGGCGGCCAGGACGACCTGGTCTTCGACGGCGACTCGATCGTGGTGAGCGCCGCCGGCGAGGTGCTGGGCCGCTCCCCGCAGTTCGACGAACACCTGCTCGTGGTCGACCTCGACCTGCCCGCCGACGCGGCCCACGACGCACACCCGCCGATCGACGGGGTCCGGTGCGTCACCGTCACCCCCGACCCGGTCCCCGCGTTCTCCCCCGCGCCCGAGTTCACCGCCCCGGCGACGATCGCCGCCGACCCCGAGGACGAGGCCGAGGTGTACCGGGCGCTCGTGGTCGGGCTGCGGGACTACGTACGCAAGAACGGGTTCCGTTCCGTGGTACTGGGCCTGTCGGGCGGC
>CAYYCE010000073.1:0-9787 GCA_964469635.1 uncultured Kineosporiaceae bacterium | reverse complement strand
GAACGTCCCCACACCGCGTCATGGGCCGACACCCCGAAGGATGCCGGCCCATGACCTGGTGTTTCTGGTGGGCGATACTGGGATCGAACCAGTGACCTCCTCGGTGTGAACGAGGCGCTCTCCCGCTGAGCTAATCGCCCGTGCCGTCGCGATGCTAGCGAACGGCCGGCACACCGGCCAATCACCTCCAGGCGCTGGTCTCCTGCAGCCCTGGCAGGGGCGGAACCAACCGGCTGGGCACCCAGTCCGGGACGCCGATCACCACCATGGTCGCGTAGAGCACGGCCCCGACGAACGCGGCCGTGAGCAAACCGAGCCCGAGCCGGATCGGCCAGGACTGCCTCGTGATCCACTCCGTCCACCGTCTCACCCTGTCCCGGACGAAGTCGAGCAGCCCCTCGGCCCAAGCGAACTCCGACGCCAGGATGATCAGACCGATGATCACGATGAGCCAGCCCGGCCCCGGGAACGGCACCAGCACCAGACCGAGCAGCACCACCAGGACCCCAATGATCCCAACGGTAACTACATACACACGGTTGATTACTGAATGTGATTTGAGCTTTTTGCGGACAGCAACGACATTCCTCAATGGGCCCGGCATTTTTTGACCGCCAGCGGGGGGACGCGCCGCGTCATCGGGTCCCGCGGAGGCGCTGACAGTGGAATGCTGTCTCTCACTGGACGGGTCAGCCTGCACCGCTCCACTGTAAGTGACCGTCGCTGTGACGTTTCAGTCGTCAGAACGGTGGGAAAGGTGCCGGGAGAGGCCGTCGAGCCATCCGGAGACGAGGAGCAACATGCATCCGCACGTGGACGTCGAGGCGTCGGTCCACCTTCGCCTGGTCGTCGCCGACGCCGACGCGGTGCCCCTACCCGTGAGTCTGCGATACAGCGCCGCCGACCCGTACGCGGTCAGGGCCGTGTTCTCCGGTGATGGCATGGAGGTCGAGTGGGTCTTCGCCCGCGAACTCCTGCGCACAGGGCTCTCCTGCCCGGTGGGCGACGGCGACGTCCACGTCTGGCCCTCGTGGGGCACCGGTCGCGAGCTTCTGATGATCTCCCTGACCTCCCCGGACGGTCAGGCCGTGCTCGAGGCCACCGCGGACGACGTCCGGGCCTTCCTCGACCGCACCGCCGCCGTGGTGCCGGACGGCGAGGAGAGCGCCCACCTGGACCTCGACTCGACGCTGGTGCGGCTGCTCGCCTGACCCTCCGCATCGACGCCGGCTCCTGACCGACATCGGTCAGGGGTCGATTGTTGTCGCCGCGTGACGATCGAACAGTTCCACCGCGGCCCGCCCCAACGGGCTGCCGCCGACCTCGCGGCCGTCCAGTACCTGAACCGGCTGGACGTTGCGGGTCGAACTGGTGAGCAGCACGTCCCGAGCCCCGGAGAGCTCCTCGATCGGAACGTTGCCCTCCCGCACCGGCAGCCCGTCGGCCACCGCCCATTCCAGGAACAGCTCCCGGGTGATGCCCGCCAGGCAGCCCGCCGACAGCGGCGGCGTCACCAGGACACCGTCGAGGTCGAGGACGACGTTCGAGCCGGTGCCCTCGCACAGGTTGCCCGCGGTGTTCGGCAGCAGCGCCTCGTGAGCGCCGGCGGCGTGGGCCCGCTGCAGGGCCACCACGTTCTCGGCGTAGGAGGTCGTCTTGGCCCCGGCGATGGCCGAGTGCTCGTTGCGGGCCCAGGGAACGGTGACGGCCGCGATCCGGGACGGCCAGGCGGCGGCCGGGCTGACGGCCAGGATCAGCGTGGGGACGGCGGTGCCGCGGTCCGAGCCGAGGGGTCCCACTCCCCCGGTGAGCGTGATCCGCAGCCTGCCCATCGGGACCGGTTCGGCGGCCAGCAGCGCGGCCGCGGCCTCGCGCACCTGGGCGGTGTCGGGTGGGGGCAGGCCGAGCACGGCAGCGGAGCGTTCCAGGCGGCGCAGGTGACGGGAGAGGGCGAAGGCCTCGCCGCCGGTCACCCTGCAGGTCTCGAAGACGCCGTCGCCGACGGTCAGCCCGTGGTCGAGGGCGCCGACGCGGGCCTGCGCACCGTCCATGATCCGACCGTCGATCCACACCGTGGTCACCGCTGCATCCCCTCCGCTGCCGCCTCGGGCGCCGCATGCCCGCTGGCCAACGACACCAGTCTGGCCGCCTTCAACTCGGTCTCGGCCCATTCGCCGTCCGGATCCGACCCCCAGGTGATGCCCGCGCCGGTGCCGAACCAGATCCGACCCTCATCCCACCAGAAGGTGCGGATGCCGACCGCCAGGCTCGCCCGGCGCGCGTCGGCGTCCACCCATCCGATCGCGCCGCAGTAGGGCCCGCGGAGTGTCGGCTCGAGATCGCCGATGGCGCGCAGGGCACTGCTCTTGGGAGCTCCCGAGACCGACCCGGGCGGAGTGGTGGCCGCCAGCAGGGCGGGCCAGGTCACGCCCTCCGCCAACCGGCCGCGAACGGTGGAGACCAGGTGCACCAGTCCCGGGTGATGTTCGACCTCGAGCAGCCGGCTCACCTCGACCGTGCCGGCGCGGCAGACGTGCTGGAGGTCGTTGCGGACCAGATCGACGATCATGACGTTCTCGGCCGTGTCCTTGGGCAGCAGGTCGGCCGCGGTGACACCGGTGCCCTTGATCGGCGAGGAGGTCACCAGGTCGACGTCGCGGGCGAGGAACAGTTCCGGGGAAGCCGAGACGATCCGGGTCGCGGGGAGCCCGCCGTGCGCCGGGACGTCGATCACGCCGGCGTGTGGGGCCGGATTGCCGCGGGCCAGGACCGCGGCCAGCGCCCACGGGTCCTCGGCGGCGGGATCGTCGGGGTCGGCCGCGGTCGAGACCAGTCGGCAGAGGTTGGCCTGGTAGACCTCGCCCTCGAGGATCCGGCGGCGGATCTCACGGACGCCGCACCGGTAGGCCGATCGGTCCATGGTCGAGCGCCAAGCGCCCCGCACACCCGGCCACGGGCGAGCGGGGGGCGGCAGCGGGGCTCGGGTTCGGTTGGCGAACCGCCACAGCCGGACGTCGCCCTCGAACGTGATCATCACGGCCCACCAGCCACCCCGGTCGAGCACGGCCGGATCGTCACTCGACTCGACCAGGTCGCCGGCCGATTCGCCTGCGAACCAGACCGAACCGGTGACGGAACCGGTGGACCAGCCGGTGGGCACGTGCGGCACCGTAGTGGTTGGACGCTTGGCGCGCCGGTCGGCTAATGTTCACAACGCCGCTCGGGCCGCCTTGGGCGGGCCGGCGACATGCGGACGTGGCTCAGTTGGTAGAGCATCACCTTGCCAAGGTGAGGGTCGCGGGTTCGAATCCCGTCGTCCGCTCGGAGGGTTCACCCGAACACGGTGGAGTGGCCGAGAGGCGAGGCAACGGCCTGCAAAGCCGTCTACACGGGTTCAAATCCCGTCTCCACCTCGCAGTCACCGCGGCTCATCGCGGAACCGCACGAGGGCGATTAGCTCAGTGGGAGAGCGCTTCCTTGACACGGAAGAGGTCACTGGTTCAATCCCAGTATCGCCCACCACAAACTTGCAGGTCAGAGCCCGGTTCCACGCTCATCGAGGCTGGGCTATAGATCATTTTTCCGCGACTTTTCCGCAGATTTCGACGGCACTGGACGGCGGAAGACGGCCGTGGACGGCACTCTGGCGGCTCAGCAGGACGGCGTCGAGTGTTGTGGTTGCCAGATGTCCCGGCTGCACAAGGACGCCGTCGTCGGCACCCTGGCGTGGACCTGTGCCAACTCTGGTGGCGTGACTTCGCGTGCGTTCCCACGCCGCGGCCACTGACGGCTCATGTTCTCTCGCGCAGCCAGCGATCGAGGCGCACAGCCGTCTCCTGGGTGTCGGGGTGGTCGGGGCCCAGCACCCGCTGCCGGGTGGCCAGGGTCTGCTCGTGCAGGGTGATCGCCTCGTCGTGGCGGCCCACCGCGTAGTAGCTGTTGGCGCGGTTGTTGACCGCCGACGGCCAACGAGTCGCGATCTTCTACAGCAAGCTGCACCAACGATTGCTCCGGCCGCTGCTCGCCGCGAACCAGCCACCAGCCCCGACACCACTGCAACAAGCTCTGGCCACGATCGACCACCACGTCCAGGGCTATATCGACCGATCCCGGCTCAGAAACGCCGCCTGAAACTCAAGATCAACGTCAACAACCCGTCAACGAAGCTTGGCTAGGGATGCGACCGATCGCCGTCGACCGCGCGCAGGTAGGAGAGGACGGCCGCGACACGGCGGTGCCGCACCGGCTCGTCGGCGAGACCGAGCTTGGTGAACACCGACGAGATGTGCTTCTCGACCGTCTTGGGGCTCAATGCGAGGTGCCCGGCGATCGCCAGGTTCGAGCGCCCCTCGGCCATCGCGGCCAGTACCTCGCGTTCCCGGTGACTGAGCGACTCGAGCGGGTCGACGCGGCGGCGGCGGCCGAGCAGAGCGGCGACCACCTGGGGGTCGATCACCGTTCCTCCCGCGGCCACGTCGCGGACCGCGGAGACGAACGAGCGGGGGTCTCCCACCCGGTCCTTGAGCAGGTAGCCGACGCCACCCGTCGACCCCTGGATCAGCTCGACCGCGTTCCGGGTCTCCAGGTGGTGGGAGAGGATCAGGATGCCCAGGTGGGGATGGGTTTCCCGGATCCGGCGAGCTGCGTCGAGCCCTTCGACGGTGTGCGTCGGAGGCATCCGGACATCGACCACGACCACGTCAGGGTCGGTGTGGTCGACCAGCGCCACGAGCTCATCGGCGTCTGCCGCCTCACCCACTACGTCGAACCCCGCATCCGCGAGCAGCCGGGCGAGCCCGGCACGCAGCAGCGCGACGTCGTCGGCGAGCACCACCCGAGGTCCGCTCATCATCGGGCTTGTCCTCTGGTCAGGTCGGGAACGCTGACGTGCGCGGGCAGCAGGGCCACCAGCCGGGTCCCGCCTCCGGGGGGCGAGTACAGCTCGAGCTCCCCGCCGGCGGCCTCGACGCGGTCCCGGAGCCCAGCCAGTCCCGTGCCTCGGGCCCAGTCGGCGCCGCCGCGGCCGTCGTCGCCGACGGTCACGACAAGCCGGTGGTCGGGGATCTCGAGCCGCACCGTCGCGTGGGTGGCCTCCGCGTGCTTCGCGACGTTGGTGAGGGCCTCGGCGACGACGAAGTACGCCGTCACCTCGACGAGCTCGGTGAGCCGCGGGACCTCGCCGCGAACCTCGACGGGCACGGCCGCTCGTTCGGCGAGGGCCTCCACGGCACCCCCGAGGCCATGCTCGGTGACCACACTCGGGTGGACGCCCCGGGCCAGGTCGCGGAGCTCGGTCGTCGTCTCCTCCACGAGGGCCGTCGCCTGCCTGACGAGGTCGATGTCTGCTCCCTGCTCCTTGGCCATCGCGAGCATCAGCCGAACCGTGACGAGTCTCTGCTGAGCGCCATCGTGCAGGTCGCGTTCGAGCCGACGACGCTCCTCCACCTGGGCCGTCGCCAGGCGGCGGCGCGACTGCGCGACCTCGGCGAGCTGCGCGCGGGCGAGAGTGCCGAGGCGCTCGTTCTCCAGGGCCAGGCTCGCTGTGGCCAGCACTGCCGCGAGCACCTCCGGCTCGGACGCGAGCTCGGGATCGTGCTCCAGCACCGCCAGCGTGCGTCCGCGCGAGGTGACGGCCGTCCGCACCCGACCGTCCACCTCCGCCACCGACGCCTCCTGGGGCGTGAGCAGCTGCACCGAAGGGTCGCCGAGCGCCTTGGCCAGCAGCGGCTCCAGCCGATCCCAGGCCGCCTCCGAGCGTGGCTCCACTGCGGTCACCAGCGACCCGACCACGCCCGAGCGTGCCTGGCTGCGCAGGATTCCGAGCAGCACCCCGACCGGCAACAGGCTGAGCACCAGCGGCTCCAGCAGCACGGCGACTGCGCCGAAACGCTCCACCAGCCTGAGGAGCCCCGCGACCGCGACGACGAGCACCGGCACCGCGGCCAGGTACGGCGCGGCCAGCACCCGGCGGCGGGTCGGCCTTGCCCGCCACCACCGCACGACCATCCTCAGCCCGACCAGGGCCACGACGCTCGCACCGACCACGCCCCCCACCCGATCCAGCATCACGACCAGGTCAGGGGCGTCGCGGACCATCAGCAGGTTGCCGGGGCAGCCGAAGCCGAACGGGTTGGTGCAGTCGAAGAACAGGTTCGGCAGCACCTTGGACCCGACGGTTACGGCGTACACCAGGGCGACCAGCGACCGGTCGAGCCGCGTCTGCGGCTGGCCGTCGGGCAGGGATAGGAGCAGGTGGAGCGCCACAGCGTTCTGGGTACCGGCCAGGAGACCACCCACGGTGAACGGCAGCGTGTGGTTGGAGAACCCCAGCAGGGTCAGCATCGTGATGAGCCCCATCGCGACCAGCAGCCAGGCACTTCGGTGACCGGGGCGCCAGCGACCCACGAGGACTCCGGCGAGCACCGCGGCGCCACCGGCGAAGAGCACCGGGACCACCTCGTACGCCGGTGGCGGCACGGGCAGGTTGCGGACGGTCACGGCGGCCATCGCGCCGGCGATCACCGCCCCGGCGATCAGGGTGACCACCTGGGCTCGCGGCGTCATCGGCGCTCCCCCGGGCTCGGCATCTGCAGTGGCCATCAGTCCATGCTCAGGCAGTGGACGCGGGACAGCCAGGGGGCCAGCCCCCATCCTCGCCAGATCTCTGTGTCGGCGAGGCGAGTGGGGGTTTGCCCCCAGGTGGACCCGGGATACTCGCAGGGTCATCCTCGATGCGCCGCCGGGACGGGGCTGGTTGCCTCGATGGTGACCAGGAGGTGCGACATGACCATCACCCATCAGCCACGAACCCGCCGACTCTGGGCGTTCATCGCCGTCGGGCTCCTCCTCTCCGGCTGCGCAGCGGCCGACCGAGGAGTTCCGGGCGAGGACGGCGACGGGACGCACGACGAGACCGTCACGCAGGCCCGCGCAGCCTTCGACGAGTTCGCCAAGGGTTTCGCGGCCGGCGATCCGGCCACGCTGCGCGACCTGTCGAGTGGCCCCGCGGCGGCATTCTTCGGCCACGCCGACCACCTGCGCCGGGCCTCGGGCGACGCCGTGGACGACGTGTTCCCCCACCCGCACGCGGATCCCGGAGAGGCGACCGTGGACGGCACGGGCGTCACATTCGCGGGGCCGGTGACCTGGGGGGACCCCGAGGGTCCCCCTCCCCGGGTGCTCACCGACCTGGTCTTCCGCAGGCAGGGCGATGCGTGGATGCTGGACGCGTTCACCCGCAACGAGGTCCCGATCGGGCGATGGGTCACCCCCGCGGCGGACGAGAGCGCCGGGCAGACCCCGGTTACCGGCCGCGTCGTCGGCGTGTTCGTCGACGTCACCTGCCTCGAAGGAACCGACCCCGGGTGCCCGGAATCCCTGGACGACGGGCTGGCGGTCGACTTCGAGGTGACCAACGACTCGGACGCGCCTCTGGAGCCGGCCGAGGTGATGCTGCCCGACGGCAGCACGTCCACGGCGTGGCTCGAGACTCCCTCGGGAGACCCCCGGCCGTTGTTCGACGCGGCCCTGCAGGACCTGCCCCCGGGCGAGACCAGCCCGGTCACGGCCCTGGTCGGCGGGGTCCACTCCATGGGCGAGGGCGGTGTCCTGCACGTCGCGCTGCGGACCGGGGACGGCACCGTGCACCCGCTGGACCTGCCGGTGCCGGCCTACCCGGCGACCTGGTGACGACGCTCGGGAGCACGCGAACACGCCGCGCGCCTCGACGTCGTCCGCGTAGAGAGCAGTTCGGCGCGACTGGCTGACCGGGTCGGACCCCTGGACTCGGACCGGACCCGACGTCCGACGCCGTCCACGAGGGCTTCCAGCTCGCGAAGGGTTGGTGATCGCGGGTCTGTGTGTGCTGCTCACCGCGTCCCCGGCGGGGCCGACGGCGTTCGCATCTGGCGGGCTCGGTGTCCGGGCGCCCGTCATGATTGCCGCTTCGACTCCGGGAGCGGGGTCCGCCGCCGACGTCGCGCGCTACGTGAACCGACAACGTGACGAGCTGCACCTTCCCGGGGTGGCCGTCGTCGTCCATCGTGGCGGACGACCCCTGGTGTCCAAGGGCGTCGGCGTGGCGGCCCCGGCGGCCCGCCGGCTACCCCGGAGACTGCCTTCCTTTCGGTTCGACGAGTAAGCGGTTCACGGGCCTCATGGTGCACCAGCTGATCCTCGAGGGCCGCCTCAGCATGGACACGACCGTTCACGAGGTCCTGCCGTGGTTCGGCACGGGAAGCGGACGAGTTGTCGCGGGTCACGGTCCGCGAGCTGCTGACCCATTCGTCGGGGCTGTCGACGCCGACCGGCCGCGCGCAGTGGGGGTGGCGGTTCGCACGGCCGGACTCCATCGCGGCAGGCGTGCGCGCGATCACCGAAGCTGACCTCACGGCTGCACCGGGCGAGCGATTCGAGTACTCCAACAGATCTGAGGGTTCGACGCCGTGGCCGGGCGTTGTGGTCACGGCGGCGTCGGCGTAGGCCGCGTCGAGCCCTCAGTAGTACGACAGCGACACTCGGCGTGATCATGGTTCTGACTCCGGCGTGATCATGTGTTCTGTGTGGCGGCTGTTCGTCGTTGGTGGCTGGCCTGGGCGGTGGCTTGGTGGTCTCGGCGCCAGATCGACCAAGCGATGACGTCCAGGGCCGGGTGCAGGATCCGGGTGAGTTCGACCAGCAGATGACGGATCTCGTGGCGGGTGAGCCGGATCAGGCCGGGCGCCGGTGGGTCTTGGTGAGCGGCCGGGACGGCGAGCACGGCTGGGCGATCATGGCGAGCAGGGACCGGCGGTGCCAGGCGGTCCAGGTCCGGACCTGGTGCTGGTCCAGGGCGGCCAGTTCCTTGGCTCCGGCGAAGGAGTCCTTGATCCGCCACCGTGAACCCGTCACGGCGACCCGGGTTGTCAACGCCACGGATCCGGTGGCGTGGGCGCGGTAGAACGCCAGCTCACCGCTGGTGGGGTGGCGGCGGATGAGCAGCCAGTTCTGCCCCGTGATCCTCTGGTCGGTGTCGGTGAGGGCTGGGTCGGTGACCTCGATCCAGGTCCATTGGTAGGTGCGGGGCCGCGCAGGCCCGGCGGAGTAGGTGTGCCAGCGCAGGTCGGGCCGCACGGCGTAGTCGACAGCATGCCGGGTGCCGATGCCGGTGGTGACGGGGTGGGTCTTGGCGATGGCGAGGAGGTGACCAGGTGCTGTTGGGCAAGGTCGCGTCGCCGTGTGCCGGTGTTGCCTACACCTCCTCGGCGGCCCCAGGCGGCCTGCACCCCGGCGGCCAGGGCCCGGGTGAGCATCGCCGCGGCCAGCGCCGGCTTGGTCGCGGACTCGGTCCCGGCGGGCACGCCCGCCTCGCACCCGCTCGACATCGCCGGTCCAGACCTTCGGCAGGTACAGGGCGTAGTCGATCAACGTGTAGCCGACGGTAGTGGCGTAGCCGAGGTAGACCGCGTGTTCCCACACCGCGTTCGCGAGGAGCCGCTGCATCCCCCGCGGCTGGTGTTCGCCGGCGTGCTCGGCGATCGACCACCCGTTCGCGCGTGGCGCCCCGGCCAGCAGCCCCTGGACGAACGCCCCAGCCCGCTGCCGAGGTCCGGACCGGGCGAACCGTGTACCGATCCGGGCCATGAACCTGTCGAGTTCGCCCCTGCCACCCGCTGAGGTCTACGCTGGTGGCCGCAGCCATCGCCAGCAGATCACGTGTTCTCAACCTTGATCATTTGGCGGTGGCTGTGCCCTGTCACGCACCGACACGACCCATGTTCCACCAGGTCACAGCATGATCAACAGCCAA
>CAYYCE010000072.1:0-9804 GCA_964469635.1 uncultured Kineosporiaceae bacterium | reverse complement strand
ACGATCGGGAAGGAGGTGACCTTGCCGGTCTGCACCAGGGTCAACGCCTCGAACAGCTCGTCGAAGGTGCCGAAGCCACCGGGCAGCACGATGAATCCGGTGGCGTACTTGACGAACATGGTCTTGCGGGTGAAGAAGTACCTGAAGTGGACGCCGAGATCCACCCACTCGTTCATGCCCTGTTCGCGCGGCAGCTCGATGCCCAGACCCACCGAGACGCCACCGGCCTCGCACGCTCCCTTGTTGGCGGCCTCCATGGCGCCCGGACCGCCCCCGGTGATCACCGCGAAACCGGACTCGGCCAGCCGCCGACCGACGATCTCGCCGAGGGCGTAGTGCGGATGATCGCGAGGCGTGCGGGCCGAACCGAAGACGCTGATCGCCGGGCCGAGCTCGGCCAGGGCACCGAACCCCTCGACGAACTCCGCCTGGATCCGCATGACCCGCCAGGGATCCTGGTGCAGCCAGGAACTGGGTCCCCGCTGGTCCAGGAGCCGCTGATCCGCGGTGGTCGCCGGCACCTGGGATCGACGCAGAGTGATCGGCCCCTTGTGGTAGGCGTCGGGGCGCGGACGCGTCCACTGTTCGCTCATGACCCCCACCTTCGCACGGAGCGGACACCGCCGACCCGGTCGCCGTCTCTCGCGCGCGCACCGATCACCGTCACAGCGCGCTACTGTTCGTCCGTGGATGGATGGCGGGCGGACATCTGGGACGGCGACGCCGCCGGTCCGCACGCCCGGCCGGACGACGCCCCGCCAGGCCCCGCCACCGAACCGTCCACCACGCCGGGCCCGTGGGCGCCGACCCACGCGTCGGTCCGACGCGACGAGGTGGTCGAGACCGAACGGCTGCTGGTCCAGGGGCGCTTCGGCGACGCCGGGAGCGCACTCGCCGAGCTCGAGCAGTACCTGCCCGCCCTGCAGCGCTCCCCGGGGCCGGAGGCCTGGCCGTTGGGGCTGTACGCCCGTGCCTTCCTGCTGCGGCTTGCCGGCGCCGGCAGGGTGGAGGTGATCGCCGCCTGGAGCATGCTGGAATCCGCTGCGGCGGAACGGCATCTGCCGGTGTGGGTGGCCGTGGCGTGCGCCATGCGGGCGCGTACCCGGCTGGAGACCGGCGATCCGGCGGCGGCCATGGGCGACCTGGCCCGGATCGATCTCGACGACCTCGCCGAGGACCTGACCTCGATCACCGGCCTCCGGCTGCTCGACGCCACAGCGGCCGCGTTCAGCCGGATCCGGCTGTTCGACCGGGCAGATCAGGCCAGGGCCATGCTCGAGGAGACCATCGGGGACCACGAGCCGCTGGACCGTGCCACGCATTGGGCGACCTGGGCGGCGGAGCTGGCGACCCGGGCGATGGAACCGGTGGCGCGGGGCTCCAGCGAGCCCGAGCCGCGGCTGCTCGAGCGCGCCGTCCAACTGGGCGACGCGGTGATCGAGCTGGACATGAACCAGGTCCCGGAGCCGTTGCGCAGGATCGCCAACGGCGTCCGGGCGCTGGCGGCCTGCCATCGCGGCCGGCCCTCGGAGGCGTTGCGGCTGTTGGGTTCCGACGGGTTCGGGGAGCCGGCGGCGCTGCAGCCACCGGAGTCCCAACTCCTGATGCTGGCCGCCCTGCACGCCCACATCCTGGTGGGCTCGCACGCGACCGCCCGCAGCCTGGACGACAGCATCGGCCGACAGGTGGGCGCGCTGCCGAGCATCGTGCTGGAGGTCTGCCGGGCCCGGGAACGCCTGTGGCTCGAACGCGAGAGCGGCGGCGACGAGGCCCGGGCCACCCAGCGCCTCACCGATCTGCTGGTGCGGCTGAGCTGGCAGAGCCTGGAACTGGTCGGCGAGAGCGCCCGGCAGGCCATGGAGCACCAACTGCTGCACGTCCAGAGCCGCACCGACGCCCTCACCGGCGTCGGCAACCGGCGGGCCCTCGACGAGGACATGGCCGCCATGCTGCGGTTCACGCAGTTGCCGGTGGCGATGGTGCTGATCGACCTCGACGACTTCAAGCGGGTCAACGACGAGTTCACCCACCTGGTCGGCGACGAGGTGCTGCGCCAGGTCGCGAACTGCCTGCGGGATCTGCTGGATCCGGGCGACCGGTTGGTGCGCTACGGCGGGGACGAGTTCGTCGTCCTACTGCAGGGCGCCGGTGACGCCGAGGCCCGCAGGTCGGCCCAGCGGATGACCCACGAGATCCACACCCAGCCGTGGGACACGGTGGCCGAGGGGCTGCGCGTTCGAGTCACCACCGGATGCGCGGCGCTGTACGCCCTCACGGGACGGCGTCCGACCTCCGACGCGCAACGACTGTTCCGCCGCGCCGACGAGGCACTGCTGGAGAACAAGCGCCGTGCCCGGGCGAACCTGCCCGTTCCCGGCTCGGTGATGCCCCACGCCCCGGCGGCCGCCGGGCCGCGCACGGAGGTCCTCGACCTGCGCGAGATCGCCGCCCAGTCCCCCGAATGGGTGACGCCCGAGCCGGCGGCGCCGCGTGCCCGTCACGCCCTCGGCACCGCCGACGACGAGCCCTCGGCCGACGTGGACCCGGCCACGCCCCACTCCGAGACCCGGGGTCCCGCACCACGGCGCAGCGGACGGCGGGCCGCCGTCATCGACCTGACCTCGAACGGCGAGAGGGCCCCGAGCCGGCGCCGCTGAGGGCCGCGGGGGCCGGCGCCGGAGATCGGTTCCGGGTGCGAGGCTTGGCCCGTGACGCTGTCCACCTACCGCCGGCTGCTGGGGCTCGCGGGCCTGCGGCGCACCCTGTGGCTGGGGTTGGCCGTGCGCACCCCGATGTGGGCCGCGGGGGTCGTGCTCACCCTGCATGTGGTGCAGCGGCTGGGTCGCGGCTACACCGCGGCCGGAGTGCTGACCACCGTCTACACGGTGGCCATGGCGATCAACGGGCCGTGGCGCGGCCGGATGCTCGACCGCCTCGGCCTGCGCCGCACCCTCACCCCCGTCGTCGTTGTCCAGGCGGCGTGTTGGAGCGTGGCGCCGTTCGTGCAGTACCCGGTGCTGCTGCCGCTGGTCGGGCTGGCCGGGCTCTACGTCGTCCCGGCGTTCTCGCTGGTCCGCCAGCTCACGATCGCGGCGAGCCCGGTCGCCGACCGGACCTCGGCGCTGGCGCTGGACGCCGTGGCGCTCGAGATCTCGTTCATGATCGGTCCGGTGCTCGGGGTCCTGGCGGCCACGCTCTGGGGCACGGCCGCCGCGCTACTGGTCTGCCAGCTGGTGGCGGTGGCCGCGGCGGCCGCGCTGTGGGTGGCCGATCCACCGCTGACGGGGGCGGAGGACCTGTCCGACGAAGCCCCCGCTGCGCCGAGCACGGGGAGCGGGGCGACCGGTCGCCGGTTCGAGTGGCTCACCTGGCCCGTCGTCCTCCTGTTCGCGGTGAGCGCCGCCACCACCCTGCTGCTGACCGGTAGCGATCTGTCGACCGTGGCCGCCCTGCGCGACATGGGCAGGGCGGCGTGGATCGGCGCGGTGCTCGCGGTGTGGGGCGCCGGCTCGGCCGTGGGCGGGCTGGTCTACGGGGCGCTGCACCGCCCGATCCCGGCAGCCTGGCTGCTGGCGGCCCTGGGGCTGGTGACGCTGCCGGTCGCCCTCGCCCCTGGACCGGCGCAGTTCGCCGCCCTGTTGGGCGTGGCCGGGCTGTTCTGCGCGCCGACCCTGACCGCAGCCGTCGACCAGCTGAGCCGGTCGGTGCCGCCGGCCCGGCGCGGCGAGGCCATGGGGTGGCACTCCTCGGCGCTGACCGTCGGGTCGGCCCTGGGGGCCCCCGTCGCGGGCCTGGCGATCGACCGCTCCGGGTGGCAGGGCGCTCTGGTGCTCACCGCCGTCCTCGCCCTGGTGGTGGCTGCTGCGGCGACAGCCACGCGTGCAGTGCCCGGGCGCACTCGCGCAGCTGCCGGATCGGCACCTGCTCCTCGTCCCGGTGGGCCAGCAGGGCGTCCCCCGGACCGAAGTTGACCGCCGGGATCCCCCGCGAGCTGAGCCGGGCGACGTCGGTCCAACCGTACTTGGGCCTGGGGTCCTGGCCGATCGCGGCGACGAACGCCGCCGCCGCCGGGTGGTCCAGGCCCGGCCGGGCCCCGGCGGCGATGTCCACGACCTCGACCTCGTAGCCGTCGAGCAGTTCGCGCAGGTGCGCCAGCGCGGCCTGCGCCGAGCGGTCCGGCGCGAACCGGTAGTTCAGCGTGACCGTGCATCGGTCGGGGATCACGTTGCCCGCCACGCCGCCGGTGATCCCGACGGCGTTGAGCCCCTCGCGGTAGACGAGACCGTCGACGTTCACCGTCCTCGGCCGGTAGGCGGCGGCGCGCGCCAGCACCTGCCCGGCGTCGTGGATCGCGTTGTGCCCCATCCAGGATCGGGCCGAGTGGGCCGCCACGCCTCGGGTGGTGACCTCGACCCGCAGAGTGCCCTGGCAACCGCCCTCGACGGTGCCGTCGGTCGGTTCGAGCAGCACGCCGAAATCGCCGGTGATCCAATCGGGATGGCGCTCGACGAGCCGCAGCAGCCCGTTGCTCGCGGCATCGACCTCCTCGTGGTCGTAGAACACGTAGGTCACGTCGCGGACGGGCTCGGTCAGGGTGGCCGCCAGGTGCAGCTGGACCGCGACCCCGCCCTTCATGTCGACGGTGCCGCGGCCGGAGAGCACGGCGTCCGGTCCCTCGCCGATCATCCGGGTCGGCACGTTGATCGAGCCGTCCGGGCGTCGGGCCAACGGCACGGTGTCCAGGTGTCCGGCGAGCAGCACCCGCTCGGGACGCTCCAGCGCGGTGCGGGCCACGACGGCGTCGCCGTCCCGCAGGACCTCGAGGTGGTCGAACCGACGCAGGGCCGCCTCGACGGCGTCGGCCAGTCGCCGCTCGTTGCCGCTGACCGATTCGACGTCGCAGATCGCCCGCGTCAACTCGACCACGTCCGCCAGCAGGGAGTCCGTCAGCTCCAGCGGGACATCGACTGTTGGGTCCATGGCGCGCAGGGTAGCCGCGCGCCGCGGGGCGGGCCGCATAGGCTTGCGGGCATGACCGACCGCTCCCCGTCCGACCGTGTCGCCTGGGCCCACGGCCTGGCGACGTCCACCACCGAGGACGTCGTCCTGGACACCTGGTATCCCGGCCCCGCCCTCGGCGAGCCGGCGGCCGATTCGGGCCCCCCGGCGGAGTTGACGTCCCTCGAGGGCGAGGACGCCGCCCGAGGCGTGCGCCGCCGGGTCGTCCGAACCGTGATCGACCTGGACGCCGCACCGTCCGGCGTGCCCGACGCCTACCTCCGGCTGCAGCTGCTGTCCCACCGGCTGGTGGTCCCCCACGGGCTGTCGACGACCGGGATCTTCAGCGTGCTCAACAACGTGGTGTGGACCAACCGCGGGCCGTGCGCCGTCGAGGGCTTCGAGACCACTCGGGCACGCCTGACGGCCACCGGGCCGGTCGAGGTGTTCGGGGTGGACAAGTTCCCCCGGATGACCGACTACGTGGTGCCGTCCGGGGTGCGGATCGCCAACGCCGACCGGGTCCGGCTGGGGGCCCACCTGGCCGCCGGCACCACGGTGATGCACGAGGGATTCGTCAACTTCAACGCCGGCACCCTGGGCACCTCGATGGTCGAGGGCCGGATCTCGGCCGGGGTCGTGGTGGGCGACGGCTCGGACGTCGGCGGCGGCGCCTCGATCATGGGGACTCTGTCCGGCGGCGGCCAGGAGGTGATCTCGGTCGGCCGACGGTGTCTGCTCGGCGCCAACTCCGGGCTCGGGATCAGCCTGGGCGACGACTGCGTCGTCGAGGCGGGGCTGTACCTGACCGCCGGGACGAAGCTGACGTTGCTGCCGGCCGACCGGATCGTCAAGGCCGCCGAGCTGTCCGGTGCCTCGGGGCTGTTGTTCCGTCGCAACTCCCTGACCGGCGGCGTGGAAGCCGTTCCGCGTCAGGGGAAGACGGTCGAGCTCAACGCTGCGCTGCACGCCAACGCATGACCCGACTACTGCGCACGGTCGCCGTCCTGGCCGTCGTGGTGGTGGCGCTGGGCGCCGGATGGATCTGGTTGCGCGACACCCTGGACAGGATCACCGTGATTCCCCACTGCTCGGCGACGGCGCTGGGCAACACCGCGCGCCTCGATCCGGAGCAGGCGGGCAACGCGGCTCTGATCGCCGCCGTCGCGGTGCGCCGGGGTCTGCCGGGTCGGGCGGCCACGATCGGCATCGCCGCCGCGCGGCAGGAGTCGAAGCTGCGCAACATCGACTACGGCGACCGGGACTCGCTCGGATTGTTCCAGCAACGCCCCTCGCAGGGCTGGGGCACGGCGGACCAGATCATGGATCCGGTCTACGCCTCCAACGCCTTCTACGACGTCCTGGTCGAGATCGAGGGGTACCAGAGCCTACCGATCACCAAGGCGGCGCAGCAGGTGCAGCACTCGGCGTTCCCGACGGCCTACGCCGAGCACGAGGCCGAGGCGCGGGCCTTCGCCTCGGCGCTGTCCGGGTACTCCGAGGCCTCCCTGGTCTGTGCGCTGCGCCGGCCCGGGGACCTGACCCGCGAGCAGGTGGGGTCGGGGGGCCTGACGGCCCGCGCCCGGGCCGTGGTGGCCGCGGCCGCCGACGAGGCCGGGCGCAAGGGCGCCTCCGACGGCTCCACCGACGGCACCGGGGTCACGTTCTCGTTCACCGGTGAGGACGACCGGCGGCTGGCCTGGGCGCTGGCCCAGTGGGCGGTGGCCCGCGCCGACGGGCTGCAGATCGTCGAGGTCGCGGTGGACGGGCGGCGGTGGCTGCGCGAGGACGGCGGGGCGGGATGGGTTGCCGATCAGGGCGCACCGGACGCCGGCACGGTGCGGGTGCGGGTGGCGGCCGGTGGCTGACGCCGGACCCGGACGACCCGCGTGGTGACCGGATCCCCTGCGATGCCATCGGCGACGGCGGCCACCTCGACGCGGTAGCGGCCGGCGTCGACGGTCCAGGTGTGCTCCAGCGATTCGCCGGCCGGCGCCTCGGCCGCCCCCTCTGCCGGTGCCTGGGCCGGCACCGTGACGGTCTCGAGGTCGACCCAGCCGCCGTCCCGTCCACGAGACAGGGTGAGCAGGTAGGCGTCGGGTGCCCGCCCGACGGGGACCTGCTGGGGCACCGCGGCCGGCGGTCGCCAGGTCAGGGTGAGCAGGCCGTCCGGCCGCACCGTCAGGTGGACGTCGGTCGGGCCGCTCGTGGGGCCGGGTGTCGGGGTCGGCGTGGGAACCGGCGACTCCGTGGGACTCGGCGTCTCCGCAGGGGCGGTCGTCGTGACCGTGCTCGTGGCGGTGCTCGTGACCGTGCTCGTGGCGGTGCTCGTGACCGTGCTCGTGACCGTGGTGGCGGCGGCGGTGGCCGAGGTGCGCGGCGCCGGAGCGGGCGCCGTCCGTGGCGGAGCGCCGGTCGGCCCGGTCGTCGCGCGAGGGCGGGCGGCCACGACGCCGCCGTCCTCGGGCCCCTGCGTGGGTGCACCGGCGGCGTAGCCCCGGGCGAGGGCGATCACCAGATCCGCATACCGGGCGGAGTTGTTGTAGCGCAGCACGGCCGCTCGAAGGCCGCCCGCAGCGGTCAGGTCGAGTCCGGTGGCGCACAGGTACACCCCGGCCGACAGCGCGGCATCCGCGACGTTCTGAGGATCGGGCGCCCGTCCCGGCGTCGCCGATCGACCGTAGACCGCCCAGGTGCCCGGCAGGAACTGCATCGGTCCGACCGCCCGGTCGTACGTCCGGTCGCCGTCCAGTCGGCCGTCGTCGGTGTCGCGGATCAGGGCCGTCCCGGGGCGGGAGCCGTCCAGGGCGATGCCGATGATCGGCGGCCGGACCACGCCGTCCGTCCCCACCGACGACGCACCGAACCGGCCGTGGTCGGACTCGACCCTGCCGATCCCGGCGAGCACCGACCAGGTCAGGTGGCAGGACGGCGCGAGCCGCGCCAGCGCGGCCTCGGCCCGGTGGTAGGCGGCCAGGACCCGCGACGGGATCCCCACGGCCACCACCCGGTCCACCGCCGGCTTCGGGTCGGCCCCGATCCAGGCTCCGGACGACGAGGGGGCGGCCGGCCCGTCACCCGAGGCGTCACCCGACGGGCCCGGCGAGGCGACGGAGCTGGCGGCGGCCGGGGGCCCGATCCGGCCCGCGAGCCGGTCCAGCAGGGCCTCGTCCACCTGGGGCGCCGCCTGAGTGCCCAGATCGGCGCCGGCCCGGACGGCCGACAGCGACGCCGGGCTCCCGCTGGCCGCGGTGGTCGCCGCGGCCGCCGCGACGGCGCAGGCGGCGAAGGTCCGCAACAGCGGTCGACGGAGTTCGTGGCGCCCCATGCACACCTCGCCCCGACATCGCATCATGTGTCCGATACCAGAGTGCCTCGAATCGGGCGAAATGTGACCTGCCCGCGGGTCTCGCGACGATGCGGACCCGGGGACGGATCCTCCTCACCCGCCTGTCCGACCACGATGGGAGAATCGCTCCGTGGACGAGTTCATGCGCAGCGACTGGGTCTCCCGGTTCGCCGACGACGTCATCGCCGAGGCCGACCGTCGGGCCGCCGCCGACCCCGCGGCCGCCGCCCGCCCGATCATCTGCGCCTCGGGCGTGAGCCCGTCCGGCCCGATCCACCTGGGCAACCTGCGCGAGATCATGACGCCCCACCTGGTGGCCGACGAGATCCGTCGTCGCGGCCGCGACGTCGTCCACATCCTGTCCTGGGACGACTACGACCGGTTCCGCAAGGTGCCGTTCGGCGTCCCGGGGGTCGACGACTCGTGGAACCGCCACATCGGGCGAGCGCTGACCTCGATCCCGGCGCCGCCCGGCAGCGCCCACGCCAACTGGGCCGAGCACTTCAAGGCGCCGATGGCCGAGGCCATGGCCCAACTCGGCATCGAGGTCCACCCCATCAGCCAGACCGCGATGTACACCTCGGGCGCCTACCGCGACCAGATCCTGGTGGCGATGCGCGAGCGGGGCCGCATCGACGCCGTCCTTGGCCGCTACCGCACCAAGCGGGCCGAGGTCGACGACGAGGCCGGCGAGGACGAGCGGGCGGCCATCGAGGGTTCGGGGGCCGCCGCCGAGGACGACGGTGCCGGGGTGGGCGGCTACTACCCCTACAAGCCCTACTGCTCGAACTGCGACACGGACCTCACCACGGTCACCGGGTACGACGACGAGACCACGGAGCTGAGCTACCGGTGCGAGGCCTGCGGGCACACCGAGACGGTCAAGCTGACCGAGCACACCCGGGGCAAGCTGGTGTGGAAGGTCGACTGGCCGATGCGCTGGGCCTACGAGGGCGTGATGTTCGAGCCGTCCGGTGTCGACCATTCCTCCCCCGGGTCGTCCTACGCGGTCGGCAGACGGCTGGTCTCGGAGATCTTCGAGGCGTCCGCACCGATCGGGCCGATGTACGCCTTCGTGGGCATCAGCGGCATGGCGAAGATGAGCAGTTCCAAGGGCGGCGTGCCCACCGCGGCCGACGCCCTGTCGATCATGGAGCCGTCGCTGCTGCGCTGGCTCTACGCCCGGCGCCGTCCCAACCAGTCGTTCACCGTCTCGTTCGACGCCGAGATCCAGCGGCTGTACGACGAGTGGGACGCGTTGGGCCGCAAGGTGTCCGCCCATACGGCGACGCCGGCCGACACCGCCTCATACCACCGGGCGCTGGGAACCCAGGCCGCCGGCCCGCTGCCGCAGACCCCGCGCGTGGTGCCCTACCGGACCCTGGCCTCGATCCTCGACATCACCACCGGTGACGAGGAGCAGACGCTGCGGATCGTGCGCGAGCTGGACCCGGCGA
>CAYYCE010000071.1:0-9849 GCA_964469635.1 uncultured Kineosporiaceae bacterium | reverse complement strand
GTCGTCACCAGCGACTTCGGCCCCGGCGAACACGTGTGGGCCTACTGGGACGCCCGCATCGTCGACGTCCTGGACCGGCTACCCCTCGCCGGGTGAGGAGGCGGCGCCGACCTGGTCGTCGTCCCGGTCCTGGCCCCGGTCGTCGTCTCGGTGCCTGGCCCGGGACACGGCCTCGGCGGCGGCCCGCAGCCGTTCCGAGGCCTCGGGCAGCAGATCCGTGGCGTCGAGCGCGTCGGCCAGGCGGGTCTCGTCCTGCAGCAGCACGGAGTTGAGGGCCGAGATCAGGTCGAGCCAGGCCTCGCGACCCAGCGCCGCCGCCGTGTCGCCCGGCAGGTGAGTCAGGTGGCCCTCGACGATGTCCACCACGCGATGGCGATCACCCGTGCCCCGCACCGGACGACCCTCGACCGCGAGGGTGGCCACCGCCAGGGCGGCGGGAGTGGTGGCGGTCACAGCGGACCGGCCGGGGCCGCCGCCGTTGCCGTGGGCCGGGTTGGCGCTGTCGAGCCGGGTCTTGACCCGGGTGTCGACCGAGGCCAGCCATTCCCCGAGGGCTGTGTCCACCCGGGCGTCGAGGTCCTCCGAGAGTCGGGTGAGCCGCCGCAGCCCGGACGGCGCGACGGACGGCGCCGCGCTCCAGCGCTCCGCGATCCGGAACAGCGCCTGGTCCAGCTGGACCCGGAGCAGCGAGGCCACGGCCTCGCGCAGCGCGTCGGCGACCGACTCGTAGGGGTCCGTCGCCGCGGTGCTCGGCCGCGCCCGGCGCAGCAGCCGCCCGGTCACCGACGGCGCGGCCTCGGCCGGCGCCGTGCCCACCGCCTGCCAGGCGGCCACCACGTCGCCGGTGACCAGCGAGGCGTCGGCGCAGCGCGCCCGGATCTCCTCGCGGGCCAGGCTGAAGATCGACTCGAGGTCCACCCGCAACCGGCGTGCGGTGACGGTCTGGTCCGCGATGGCGTCGGCGAGCGCGTGCACGGAGGCGACGGCGGCCTCCAGGGTGCCGTCGAGCGCCTGGGAGACCTGTTCGGACCGCGCGCCGTCCGCGGTGGCCCGTCGCTGCAGCCAGGACTGCAGCTGCATCACGATGCGCACCGGGATCCGGTCGTCGATGAGGTTCACCTCGGGCAGGGTGAACACGTGGGCGTTGCCCAGCCCGGCGTCGGTCAGCAGACCGGCGAAGTGTCGCCGGACGATCTCACTCTCACTGTGGCGGAGCCGGTTGAGCACCACGGCCACGGCCATCCCTCGCTCGCCCGCCTGGCCCAGCAGCTCCCACGCCAGCAGGTCGGCGTAGTCGGTGCCCGTGGTGACGAACAGCCACAGGTCGGCGATGGCCAACAGGTCGGCGGCGAGCTCCCGGTTGCCGTCGACGCGCGAGTCCAGGTCGGGGGAGTCGATCAGCGCCAGGCCGGGAGCGAGGTCGGGATTGGCCACGGCCCGCAACTGCACCCAGTTCGAGGCGTCCGGCGAGGGGGGGTCGTCGGGGGAGCGCACCAGGCCGAGGGCCCGCAGGGCGTCGCCGTCCGCGGGGTTGTACACCAGAACCGGGTGTCGGGTCGTGGGCCGCAGCACGCCGCTCTGGGTCACGTCCGCGCCGACCACGGAGTTGGTGAGGGTGGACTTGCCGGCGCCGGTCGGGCCACCGACGACCACCACGAGCGGCGGCGGCTGATCCTGCGCGGCCGTCAATCGGGGTAGGGCGTAGCTCTCCAGGAGCTGCAGTGTGCGGTCGCGCTCGGCGCGCAGCGCCGCGTTCCCGGGGCGGTCGGCGAGGGTCAGGCTGCTCACGGCCGCGTGCAACCGGGTGACGGCCTGGACCTCCGTGAGGGGGTCCTCGGGTGGCCGTTGCTCCATGCCGGTTTGTCCCTTCCGGGCCGTTGCCAGTGGCGAATCGATGGTAATGGCCGGTTCCCGACCGTGTCCTCATCACCCCGACAACCGGGTGGGAAGCAGCCGTGTCACCGGGTCGTGTTGGGCCGAACGAGTGACGGCGCGACATAGCCGGTGCATAGCACCACGTTAGGGCGGGGCGACGTGTACTCGACGGGTCCGGCCGCAGCAGTCAGGGAGCCGTCGAATCATGGGTGGTCACGCGGCGAGCGGGAACACCGCGCGAACCGTCGTCCGGCGCGCGGCCCGGGCCGCGCCCGCCGTGGTCGTGGCCTGTGGGTTGCTCCTGGTGAACGGGGGGTTGCGGGGTCCACGCGATGTCTCCGGCTCCGGGGACGTCATGACGGAGACCGTCGTGGGGGCCCCGGCCCGATCCGGCGGCGTCCGGGCCCTCGGCGCGACGCGCAGGAGCACACCGTGGCGGGTCCCCGCATCGCGGACGACCCGGCGTCGGCTCGACCCGCCCCGGGGCCGGACGGCTCCCCCTACCTCGCCGTTCGCCTCGCCGGTCCCCTCGCCGGTCGCGACGACGACCGCGAGGCCGGCCCCGCCGTCCGCGGCTGCCCCGGCGTCGAGCCCACCGCGGGCTTCGGGTGCCCCGGGGCCTCCGGGATGGCGGCTGGTCTGGTCCGACGAGTTCGGCGGCACCACCGTGGACACCTCGCGGTGGCGGATCGAGGACCACTCGACCTACGGCGACGGCAACAACGAGCTGGCCTGCCTGATGAACCGCCCCGAGAACCTCCGGGTCTCCGGCGGCGTGCTGCACCTGATCGCGCGGCGTGAGGCCACCCCGATCCAGTGCGGCTCGTCGGACGCCCGGTTCCCGGCCGGCCGCGGCTACACCTCGGCCCACCTGTCCACCAAGGGCATCGCGGACTGGACCTACGGCCGGTTCGAGGTCCGGGCCAGGCTGCCCACCGCGGCGGGGACCAGCAAGGGTCTGTGGCCGGCGTTCTGGCTGCGGCCCACCGCCGGCGGCCTCGGGGAGCTCGACGTGCTCGAGGCCATCGGCGGCGACCCCTCCGCGACCGGCGAGTCGACCAGGGTCCACCAGACCATCTGGTACGACTACACCGGCAGCCACCCTCGCGAGGCGGCGTCCGTGACGGTGCCGAACGGCCCGCCCTCGGCGTCCTTCCACGTCTACGCCGCCGAATGGGAACCGGGTTCGATCCGCTGGTACATCGACGGGCAGCTGACCTACAGTCGGACCACCGCGACCACCCCGTGGCTGGACGAGGCCTTCCGCGCGCCGTTCCACCTGCGGCTCAACCTGGCCGTCGGCGGGTCGTGGCCCGGGTCGCCGACGTCGGCGACAGTGCTTCCGGTCGGGTACGACGTCGACTACGTCCGGGTCTACCAGCGGTAGCCCTCACCGCGTGACGGTGAAGGTCTTGGTGTCCCACAGCTGCAGGCTCGCGTCCCGGCCGCTGTCGTTGTAGGCCCGCAGCTCGTACTCACCCGGCGGCAGGGCGATCGTGGTGTCGGCCTCGCGGAATCCGCCCATCATCGTCGTGACGAAGGTCGAGGCCACCTCGGTCTCACCCCGGAACACCTTCAGCGGCACCGTGCCCTCGAAACCGGTGCCGTAGACCGAGATCCGCACCGGCGAGGTGGTCTCGGCGCCCTCGGTCGGGGTCAGGATCCAGACGAAGGCCTGGACGTCGAGCGCGGGCGCCCGGGCGATCGGGACCGACCAGTCGCTGTGACCCGACGGCGGCACCGCCCCGTCCACGAGCAGTCTCACCCGGCGCACGGAGGGGTCCGCGGCTGTCACCGTGTAGACGAGTTGCTGCACCGCGGCGGTCTCGAAGGATGCGCCGACCGAGACGAAGCCGGACACGTCGACCGTGGCCAGGTCGCCGGAGACGCTGACCGACCGCACTGAGGTGTCAGTCGGCCAGGGCGAGGTGTAGTCCGGGTCGTCGGCCCGGCCGGCGAACATCTCGGCCAGCGCCACCCGGATGGTCGCGGTCCCGGCCGCCCCGTCGCCGGGGACCGTCAGCCGGTGGAACTCGCGGTAGAGCCGCGGACCGTTGGCCGCGTCGGCGATGTAGTAGACCGCCACGGCGCGGTCGGTGCCGGTCGCCGGGTTCGTCCGGGCCGCCGACGGGTCGGCGGCCGTCGGCGAGCCGCCGGCGGACGGGGCGCCACCGGTGGCCGAGGCCGTCGGGGTCGGGGAGCTCGCCCCGCCGTCGTCGGCGCGCAGCCAGAAGGCACCCGCGCCCACGGCCGCAGCGGTGACCAGGGGGGCCGTCGTGGCCACGACGGCGGTGCGCCGCCGTCGCCGCCGTTCGCGGTGCTCCCGGTCCAGTTCGGATTCGATGAGATCGTGGTCGGTCAACACCGGACTCGCCTCCATCTGCCAACCGTGTCGATACTCCTTGGACGCGTCGATGCCCCATTCGGTTGACATCCGTCGGGTGGCCGGCCAGGGTGCGGCCAGGGGTGGGCCCTGATGTCGAGAGGCGCAGGGTCGTGGATCGTGGAGTCATGAACAGCGTGCAGGCGGGTTTTCGGCGTCAGGGTCTGGTGCGACCCCGCGGTCAGCGGGTGCTCGGAGGGGTCTGCGCAGGTCTGGGTCGCAGATTCGGGTTGTCGCCGTGGACGGCGCGCATCCTCTTCGTGCTGATCCTCATGATCATCCCGGGCAGCCAGATCCTCATCTACCCCGTCCTCTGGTTGCTGATGCCCTCGGAATAGCCGTCATCGCGGCGACGCGCGGGGTCGGCGCGCCATGATGGGTGCGTGGGCGAGCGCAACGTGGTCGGTGGCGAGCTGGAGCCGTGCGGAACCGACCCGATGACCGGTTTCTTCCGCGACGGCTGTTGCAGCACCGGCCCGGAGGACGCCGGTAGTCACTCCATCTGTGCGGTGGTCACCGCCGAGTTCCTCGATCACCAGCGGCGGATCGGCAACGACCTGACGACCCCGATGCCGCAGCACCGCTTCCCGGGCCTCGTGCCGGGAGACCGGTGGTGCGTCACCGCGATCAACTGGGCGCGGGCCTACCGGGACGGCGTGGCGGCACCCGTCGTGCTGGCATCGACCAATGAGGCGGTGCTGCGGATCGTGCCGCTCGAGGCACTGCGGCAGCACGCCGTCGACGTCCCCGACGATCCGGGCGCCCTGACGTGAGAGCGGTGTGAGGATCGAGGCCATGACGGCGGCGCACTGGCCGGCCGTCCGTGCCGTCTATGCGGCCGGGATCGCCACCGGCCACGCCACCTTCGAGGCGCGACCGCCGTCCTGGGACGCCTTCGATGCCGGCCGGCTGCCCGATCATCGCCACGTCGCGGTGGGCGACGAGGGCCGGGTGCTCGGCTGGGTCGCCGCCTCGGCCGTCTCGCCCCGTCGCGTCTACGCCGGGGTGGTCGAGCACTCGGTCTACGTCGAGCCCGCCGCGGCCGGTCATCACATCGGCCGGCGGCTGTTGCAGGCATTGATCGTCTCGACGCAGGAGGCGGGCATCTGGACCGTCGAGTCCGGGGTCTTCCCCGAGAACGCCGCCAGTCTGGCGGCGCATCGGGCGGTGGGGTTTCGCATCGTCGGAGTGCGAGAACGGTTGGGTCTCATGACCTACGGGCCGATGGCGGGGCAGTGGCGCGACGTGGTGCTGATCGAACGGCGATCGCCCACCTGACCGCCATCCCGGCCCGCGATCCGTTCCGCCGGCCCCGGCCCGACAGGTCGGTCCACACCGGACTCGTCAGGCGAGCGTGACGCTGCCGTCGACCACCGACACCGGCAGTTTCGTCAGCGGTGCGGGCGCCGGTCCGCCCGTGACCTGGCCGTTCTCGTCGTAGGTCGCGCCGTGGCAGGGGCACTGGAACCCGTTGCCCACGAAGGAGACCGGGCACCCCTGATGGGTGCATGTGGCGTCGAACGCCACGAAGCTGCTCGCCGAGGGGTGCAGCAGGACGGCCGGCCGGCCGTCGGGGGTCGTGAACGACTTCGAGGATCCGACGGCCAGGTCGGCGGCCTGGGTGATCACCGTGCCCCCGGCGGCGGACGGGGACGCCGACGGGGCCGTGGCCGGTGAGGGCGTGGTCGCCGAGCCGGTCGTCGCCTCCGAGGTGGCGCTCGTGCCGCGGCGCAGGAGCGCGGCGGTCGTTCCCAGCAGGACGGTCACGGCGCCGACGCCGGTGGCGATCAGCCCGCCTCGGATCAGGGTGCGCCGCTCCACCTCGTTCGCCACCAGCATCGTCTCGCGTTTGGTCGGTTCCGGCGGCAGCTGCATCCGTTCCCGGACCCGGGCCCGCAAGAGGGCGCTCACGGAGTACAGCCCACCGTCACCGGCGATCAGCAGCGGGGTCCAGGCGAAGACGTAGCCGATATCGGCGCCGGTGTAGTACGGCCGCGTCGTCCAGCTGACGGTGAGGAAGAAGTTCAGTGCCAGCAACAGGCCGCCCAGGGCCGACAACCGGGTCATCAACCCGATCAGGGTGCCGAGACCGACGGCGATCTCCCCGAAGGCGATGATCAGGCCGAAGAGCGTGGCATGCCCCGCCGCACCGGAGACCAGGCCGCCGATCGGCGAGGTGGCGGCGGCGTGGAGCATCTGGGAGCGGACGCCCAGCGGGGAGGCCGCGTCGAGGTAGTTGCGGTCGAGCAGCTTGGAGACCCCGGCGTACAGGAAGGTGACGCCGAGGAAGGCCCGCAGCGGCAGCAGCACCCAGCCGCCCGCCCGCCAGGCGGGATCCGATCGCAACCGGGCCCGCGTTCCGGTGGGTGCTGTTCCGGATCTGGCGGTCGTGGTCGTGGTCACGGCCAGAGCCTGACCCCGCCGGGGCCGTCGCGCCAGTGGCGACGATGAACTCACAGCGTCCTCATACGTCACGCACCGGCAACTCACATGGCCCCGTTCGATCGCCTCCTCCACCGATCCTCCGATCCGGCGATCCGGCGATCCCTGTGCGGCACCGGTCAGGGGGCCGGGTAGGCGACGATCTCGGTGGCCTTGGCGGTCAGCCAGACCCGCCGGCCGGTCTGCAGCCCGAGCGAGGCGAGGGCTGCCGGGGTGATGTCGACGTGGGCGTCCGGGTGGCCGTCGACGGCGACCCGCACCCGGTCGGTCAGCAGTTCGAGTCCGGCGATGGTGCCGCTCCAGGTGTTGCGCGCCGACCCGGCGTCCGGTTCGTGGGTGAACAGTGTGATCGCGGTGGGGGCGACGGCGACCAGCATCCGGGTGCCGACCGCGGGCGACGCCTGGGCGCCGGGCGGTTCCCGAGGGTCGGTGCCTGCGGCGAACAGGCTGCTGCCGTCGTCCAGGTCGATCCGGTGGCTGCTCCGGTCGGCCAGCGCACCGGAGTAGAGGTTGAGTCCCACGAGGCGGGCGACGTACTCGGTCGCCGGGCGGCGGGCGACCGCGGTCGGGGTGCCCTGCTGCACCGCGCGGCCGGACTCCAGCACGAGGATCTGGTCGGCGAGCACCATCGCCTCCAACGGATCGTGGGTGACCAGCACCGTCGGACCGGTGAAGCCGGCGAGGTAGCGGCGGAGCTCGCCGCGGATCTCGAGCCGGGTGCGCGCGTCGAGGGCCGCGAGGGGCTCGTCGAGCAGCAGCAGAACCGGATCGGCGGCCAGCGCCCGGGCGAGGGCGACCCGCTGCGCCTGTCCACCCGACAGTCCGGCGGGCCTGCGATCGGCGAGGTCGGCGATGCCGAGCCGGGCGAGGACGGCGTCGGCGCGCCCGCGGGCGGCCCGCCGTCCGCAGCCTCGGGAGCGGGCGGCGAAACCGACGTTGTCGAGCACGCTGAGGTGGGGGAACAGCCGGTAGTCCTGGAACACCAGCCCCACCCGGCGTTCGGGGGCCGCGACGAACACTCCCGGATCGGGTTCCTGCCAGGTGGTCCCGCCGATGCTGACGCGGCTGCCGGGAGAGCGGATCAGCCCGGCGAGGATGCGCAGCGCGGTCGTCTTGCCGGCGCCGTTGGGTCCCAGGACGGCGAGGATCTGACCGCCGTCCACCTCGAGGTGGGCGTCGAGGTCGACGGTGTTCCGGGCCAGCCGCAGGTCGGCGTCCAGCCTCACGGCCCGGCCCCCGGGCGCAGCCACCGATCCCGCAGCAGCACCAGCACCCCGATCGAGACGACGAGCAGCACCAGGCTCAGCGCCACCGCGGCCTGCGGGTCGGTCTGGAACGCCTGGTAGACGGCCAGCGGCATGGTCTGGGTGACGCCGGGCAGGTTGCCGGCGAAGGTGATGGTGGCGCCGAATTCGCCGAGCGCCCTGGCCCAGCAGAGCACGCTGCCGGCGGCCACGCCGGGCAGCACCAGCGGCAGCGTCACCCGGCGGAAGGTGGCGAACGGGCGCGACCCCAGGGTGGCCGCGGCCTCCTCCAGGCCCGCATCGGCCGACCGGAGCGCGCCCTCGACGCTGACCACCAGGAACGGCATGGCCACGAAGGTCTCGGCCAGCACCACCCCCACCGTGGTGAACGGCAACGTGATCCCGAACCAGGCGTCCAGCGGGCGGCCGAGCAGTCCCAGCCGTCCGAAGGCCAGCAGCAGCGCGACCCCGCCGACCACCGGGGGCAGGACCAGGGGCAGGGTGACCAGGGCGCGCAGGAGCCGCATCCCCGGGGCCCGCGAGCGGGCGAGCACCCATGCCAGTGGGACGCCGAGGACCAGCGAGAGCGCCGTCGCGGACGTGGCGCTGATCAGCGACAGCCGCAGGGCCTCGAGCGCCCGGGCCTCGACGAGGATCGCGGGCAGCTCGCGCCAGGGGGCCCTGGCCACCATGCCGAGCAGGGGCAGCAGCAGGAACGCCACCCCGAAGGCCGCGGGCACCCGCAGCGGCCAGGGCGTGCGGCTGTCCTGCTCCAGCGCGATCCTCGACGTCATCGCGGCCTAGGGTGCGCCGAACCCGCCGGCGCGCAGCGCCGCCACGCCGTCCGGGGACAGTACGTACTCCATGAACGCCCGGGCCGCCCCGGGGTGCGCCGAGGAGGTCAGGGTGGCGATCGGGTAGTCGGTGGAGACGTTCAGGTCGCCGGGGATCTCGATGCCGGCGACCCTGTCCCCGGCCGCCAGGACGTCGGTGACGTACACGACGGCGGCGTCCACCTCGCCGAGTTCCACCTTGGCCAGGGCGGACCTCACATCGGCCTCGCGGGTCACCGGGGTGACCGTCAGGGATGCGTTGGCGAACACCGCGTCGGCGGCGGCCCCGCACGGCACCGCGGCCTGGCACAGGGCGAGCTTGACGCCGGGCTCGGCCAGGTCGGAGAGCCGGGTGATCTCGGCGGGGTTGTCCGGGGGGACGGCGATCTCCATGACGTTCCGGGCGAAGGTCGTCGACTCCTCGGCCGCGCCCGCCCGGACGACCTGATCCATGGTCCCGCGGGACGCCGAGGCGAACACGTCGGCGGGAGCGCCCTGGACGATCTGGGTGGCCAGGGCCGAACTGCCCCCGAAGTCCACCCTCACCGTGGTCCCTGGATGCGCGCGCTCGAACCGACGGGCCAGGGTGGTGAACGTGTCGGTCAGCGAGGCCGCGGCGAAGACCATGATCGAGTCACCCACGGCCGCGCCGGGCGACGGTGTGGGCGAGGCACAGCCGGCCGGGGCCACGCCGATCACCAGGGCGAGCGCCAGGGCCCTCGGACGGCGGCTCATGACTCCGGGATCTCGACGACCACGTTGGTCGACTTCACGCTGGCGACGGCCAGGACTCCCGGCGCGAGCCCCAGATCGTCGGCGGCCTCGCGGCTCATCAGCGAGACCACCCGGAACGGACCGGCCTGCATCTCGACCTGGGCCATGACGGTGTCGCGCACAACGCTGGTGACCAGGCCGCGGAAGTGGTTGCGGGCGGACCGGGCCACGGTGCGGGTGCTGGTCGCCGGGAGCTGGGCGGCAACGTCCTGGGCGAAGCGGGCGAGGGCCTCGCCGTCGACGACGCGGCGGTTCGAGGAGTCGAGTGTGGTCGGCAGCCGCCCGCTGTCGGCCCACC
>CAYYCE010000070.1:3937-10056 GCA_964469635.1 uncultured Kineosporiaceae bacterium | reverse complement strand
GATCACCGGCGCCCTCGGCCTCGGCCCAAAGCGCGTCCTCGACCTGATCACCCGGGGAATCCGGATCACCCCGGTCACCCTGCATACGGGCCTGTCGTCGCAGGAAGGCGGCGAGGCACCCCAGGCCGAGTGGTTCTCGGTGCCGACGGCGACCGCCGACCTGGTCGAGGCCACCCGCCGCGCCGCAGGCCGGGTGGTCGCAGTCGGGACCACCGTCACCCGGGCCCTGGAGTCGGCCGTCACGGACGACGGCGCCGTGGCGGCCGCCCAGGGCTGGACGGATCGCCGCCTCGACCCGGACCACCCGCCCCGGCTCGTCACCGGTCTGATCACCGGCCTGCACGACCCGCACGCCTCGCACCTGCGCCTGGTCGAGTCGGTCGCGGGCGCCGGGCCGGCCCATGCTGCCTACGAGGCCGCGCTCTCGCAGGGGTACCTCTGGCACGAGTTCGGCGACTCCTGCCTGTTCCTGCCGGCCCCGCGCCCGGACGGCCTCCCGGCGGCGCGCGGCGGCGCTCACCCGTAGCGCAGGCCGCTGGCCCGTCGCACCGGCCGGGCCACCGCCGCCCGCACCGCCGCCTCGCTTCCCACCACCCGTACCCGCTGTCGGGCCCGGGTCACGGCGGTGTAGAACAGCTCGCGGGTCAGCAGCGGCGAGTGCTCGGGCGGCAGCAGGACGTCCACCCGGGCGAACTGACTGCCCTGCGCCCGGTGGACGGTCATCGCGTGCACGGTCTCCACCGCGGGCAGCCGGTGCGGGCGCACCACCACCGGGCGGGCGGGATCTCCGAAGGCGGCCGACACCGCCCCGGGACCACCGTCGGGATCGCAGACCACGACGCCGATGTCGCCGTTGTAGAGGCCGCTGTCCCGGTCGTTGACCGTGACCAGCAGCGGCCGCCCCGGATACCACGGGCCCGCAAGGCGGTCCTGCCCCCGGTGCGCCACGTCGTCGGCGTCCGCGTCCGCGGCCGCCACCCAGGCCTCGACCCGGGCGGACCAGTGGGCCACCCCGAAGGGACCCCGCCGGTGGGCCACCAGCAGCCGGTGGGACTCCAGCGACCCCAGCGCCGTGGCCACGTCCCCGGCTCGGGCCGCCCGCACCAGGGCGAGCCCTGCCCGCTCGGCGTCCGCCCGCACCGGGCGCACCTCGGTCTCGGTGAGCAGGTCGCCGATCGGCTCCACGAAGTCGATCTCGTCGTGCCCGGCCCGCAACAGGTCGATGACCGCCTCCGCGTCCCCCTCACGGACCGCGCGGGCCAGCCGACCGATGACGTCGCCGTAGCGCCGCGAGACCGTCAGCCGCACCAGGTGGTCGCGGGCGCCGTCCGGCATCGGACGGGCCACCAGGTCCCCCAGCACCGCGCCCGCCTCGACCGAGGCGAGCTGGTCCGGATCGCCCACCAGCACCAGCCGGGCCTGCGGGCGCAGCGCATCGAGCAGCCGGGCCATCATCGGCAGCGACACCATCGAGGTCTCGTCGACCACCACGATGTCGTGCGGCAGATGGTGGCGGCGGTCGTGGCGGAACCGGGTCGTGGTTCCCGGACGCCAGCCGAGCAGCCGGTGCAGGGTCCGGGCCTCGGGCTGCCCGACCCGGTCCCGGTCGGGCACCGGCAGTTCCGCCAGTCGGGCCCGGACGCTCTCCTGCAGCCGCGCGGCCGCCTTGCCCGTGGGAGCGGCCAGGGCGACCCTCAGACCGGGTCCGGCGACGGCCTGCATCACGGCCAGCAGCCCCGCCACGGTGGTGGTCTTGCCGGTACCGGGCCCTCCGGTGATCACGGTGAACCGGCCCCGGACGACGGCCGTCGCGGCTCGCCGCTGGCCCTCCTCGTCCTCGGCCGGGAACAACCGTCTCGCCACCTCGGCCACGCGCAGCGGATCCGGTCCCGGAATCGGCGACCCGAGCCGGGCATCGACCTCTCGCCGGACCGATTGCTCGGCGCGCCAGTACCGGTCGAGGTACAGCCGCCCGTCGACCCAGCGCAGGGGACGCCCCGGTTGGACGGGGTCCTTGCAACCCCCGACGATCGGGCTGGCCTCCAGGGCCGCCCGCCACGGCTCGGGCCCGGGCAGGTCGGCCGCGTCCAGGCTCCCGCGGTCCTCCCCGGCCGCCGGGTCGTCGTCGAACTCGGGAACCAGCATCGCCTCCCGCTCGGCGAGCACCAGACACACCGCCCCCGCGCGCAGTGCCCGGACCGTCAGCGCGGCGGCGAGCAGCACTCGCTCGTCGCCCTCGCCCCCGAGACGGCCCAGGCGCAGCGCGACGTGCACGTCGGCGGCGGAGATCGCCCCGGCGAGGTTGAACCGGTGCAGCAGTGCCGGGGCTCGCAGCGCCAGCCGGGCATCCCCCAGGGTGGGCACGCTCATCCGCCACCCCCGTCGAGCAACGCGGACAGTTCGACCACCAGGGAGGCCGGGGGCCGCCAAGCCAGGACGCCGTCGGGGTCGGTGGTCGAGCACATGCCACGAAGGAACAGATAGAGGCCGCCACCGAGGTGCACCTGGGGGTCGTATCCGGGCTGACGCCACCGCAGGAACCGGTGCAGCGCCACGAGATAGAGCACCAGCTGCAGCGGGTAGTGGGCCGCGAGCATGGCCTCCGCCAGGGCCTGCGGCCGGTAGTGCCATACCCTCAGCGGCTGGTCGACCGGGGCCAACCGGTTGGTCTTGTAGTCCACGACGAGGTAGCGCGAACGCTGCGGCGGCCCCACCCGAAGCACCGCGTCGATACTGCCGGTGAGATAGCCGCGCAGCAGCGACTCGTCGGCGAGGGCGTCGAGTCGATCGGGATAGCCGGCCAGGACGTCTCCCGGACCCAGGTGCCGACGCAGCAGCGTCGCGACGTCGCTCAGCCGTGCCGGCCGCGCCGAGCCGGCAGATCGGTCGCCACCGGCCAGCGGCAGCTCGAACTCCAGCTCGCACAACCGGTCCCGCGCCGCGACGTCCCGCAACCTCAGCCCGTCGGCGAGCGGGCCGAGCGGGGTGGACAGGGCCTGGGCCAGGCCGTCGGCCAGAACGTCGAGCCGGCCGGCCGACAGCTGGCCACCGGCACGCCGGCGAGCCAGCGCCAGAACCGTGTCCGGCAACGACTCCCGCGTGGTGGCGGCCGGGTCCAGCCGTTCCAGGACGTCGTGGACGAGCGTCCCGAACGCGGCACCCGACGGCAGGTCCCCGAGCGGACACGACCGGTCCGCGGCGGGCAGGTCGCCCGGATCGGTCGGGTCCACCGGCTCGGTCGACCCCGCTGACTCGACGGTGGTCGGGGGTGAGATCGGTTCGTCGACGACCCCGCTGACCTCGGGTTCGCTCGACGACATCGCACCGGTCGCCGGCGCGGCGACATGGGCCTGCGCGGTGAGCGCCGAGTACGACAGGCGCCGCCAGGTCAGGTCGAGACGCCGCCGCCACGGGGCCACTGCGAGCGCGCCCGGGTCGGGACCCCGCTCGACGGGCCCCGCCCACGGGGCGATCGCGGGAGCGGCCTCGACGCGCTCCACCGAGATCGTTCCCCCCGAGGCCGTGGCCCGGTCGCCGAGCCTGCGGGCCACCGCCTCGTCCTCCGGCACGCTCACCCGGTCGGGTGGCTGCTCGGACGGTGCGTGGTCGCCGAGCAGGACCCGCGTCAGCGGACCCCCGGCGGAGATGCGGGACGGTGCCCACCAGATGACCACCTGGCTGCGGGCCCGCGTCAGAGCCACGTAGAGCAGCCGCAGGTCCTCGCCCCGTTCCTCGCTCCGATGCCGCCGCCGGGCGTGTTCGTAGTGCTCCGAGGCGGAACCCCCCACGTGCACGATGCGCCGACCGCCCCCGTCGTGGAACCTCAGCACCGCCGGCTCGTCCGGTTCGTAGCGGTCCCAGGCGAACGGCACGTACACGATCGGGAACTCCAGACCCTTGCTGGCGTGCACGGTGAGTACCTGGACGGCGTCCCGGTCGGTCTCCAACCGCCGGCTGCGCTCCTCGGCGTAGTCGGCCCCGGCCTCGGCCAGCCGGCGCCGCAGCCAGGCCGCGAGCCGGACCACCCCCGGATGCTCGGCGACCGAGACCTGCTGCATCGCCTCGGCGACGTGCCGCAGGTCGGTGAGCACCCGCTCCCCGCCGCCGGCCATGGCGCGCTCGGTGAGCCCGTCCGCCACCAGGGCCTCGGTGAGGGCACCCACGCCTCGGGTGAGCAGGACCTGGGACCAGTCGCGCACGGTCTGGGCCAGCCGCTCGCGCTCGGCCTCCTCGGCGGCGGCCAGCCGCGGGGCGTCCCAGCCGACGAAGGCGGTCAACGCCAGCGCCGCGGTCCGGCCCGGGTGCCCAGGTTCGGCAAGCGCGTCCAGCAGGACGAGCCAGTCCCGCGCCGCCTGGGTACCGAACACGCTGGCGGCCCCCGAGATCACGGCGGGCACCCCGGCGTCGGCGAGTTCGGCCTGCACCGCCAGCGCCTCGACGTTGCGCCGGGTCAGCACGGCCATGTCCCCCGGCCGCGCCGGACGCCATCGCCCGTCGTCGGCCACCCGTGCCGCGGCCAGGGTGCGGACGACCTCGGCGGCCACGTCCCGGCTGATCAGGGCACGGACGTCGGCCACCTTCGGGGTCCGGGTGCCCCGCACCCCGAAGGCCGTGCGCAGCACCTGCCGGATCCGCAGCGGTGGCCCCGCGCCGTCCAGCCGCGGCCCGTCCTCCGCCGGCCGACCGGGACGCACCGGACGGACGACGATCCGCTCGTCGCCGAGCGCCGCACCGCGCAGCAGTTGCGCCAGGGCCTCGAGCAGACCGGGGTCGCTGCGCCAGTTGTACTGCAACGTGGCCGTGGCGGCGGCGTCCCGGCGGGCCGCCAGATAGGTCACCACGTCCCCGCCGCGGAAGGCGTACACCGCCTGCTTGGGATCGCCGATCAGCACCAGGGTGGCGTGGCCGTGGAAGGCCCGGCGCAGGATCTCCCACTGCACCGGGTCGGTGTCCTGGAACTCGTCGACCATGACCACCCGGTAGCGATCCCGCAGTCGCGCCGCCGCGGCCGCCCCCAGGGTGGGGTCGGCCAGGGCGTCCCGCAGCAGCGTGAGCAGGTCGTCGTAGTCCAGCAGCCGGCGCAGGCGCTTGCGCCGGTCCACCTCGGCGACCGTCTCGCGGGCGAACCCGGCACGGTGCCACGGCAGCGAACCCGGCACGGCCGCCAGGGGCTCCAGGACGGCGAACCGGTCGCCGACGGCGGCACGGGCGGCCTCGGCCGCCGACCGCGGTGACAGCGCGGGGTCCGTGACGGTGGCGAAGCGGCGCAGGTAGACGTCGTCGACGACCTCGGTCACGAGGTCGTCGACGTCACCGACCATGACGGCGTCGGGGTCGACGTCGGCGAGCACCCCCAGCCGGGTGAGCATCTGCTGGCAGAAGCCGTGAGTGGTGGCGATGGTCGCGGCGTCGAAGTCGGCCAGGGCGCGGGCCAGGCGGGCACGGCGAGCGAGCCGTTCGGCATCGTCGGTCGCGGCGAGGTGGGCGACGAGATCGTCCTCGCTCTCGCGCGCGCCCGGGGCGCCCAATCCCCGGTGGACCCCGCTCAGCCGCTCCCGGACCCGCTCGCGCAGCTCGGAGGTCGCGGCCCGACCGAAGGTGACCAGCAGCAGCTCGCCGAGCTCGGCGCGGCCCTCGGCGACGTACCGGGTGGCGAGCGCGGCGATGGTGGAGGTCTTGCCGGTCCCGGCGCCGGCCTCCAGCAGCGTGGTGCCCTCGGGCAGGTCCGCGAAGATGTCGAACGGCGGCGGCGCCTCCTGCTGGTGCGGCGGCGACGGCACGAGGTTCATCGCGCCCCCAACTCCTCGGCGGCCAACAGCGGGTCCCAGACCCGCCGGGCGTACACCCCGAGACGGCTGGGCTCCTCGGGCGCCCAGGCCCGCTCGCTGTTCGTGGGGTCGCCCAGCAGGACCCGCAACGGCGCATCGCGGCCCCAGCACCGCTGCAGGGAGGGGTCTTCGCGTTCGCGCTGCCAGGCCAACGCCGCCTCGGCCTCGGCCTGTTCGACGGTGCCGGCGGCGGCCCGGGTCCGCGCATAGGCGTGGGCGGTGGCCACGGGCATCGGCAGCGGCTCGCGGAGGGCTCGTGCGCGCAATCGGGCCAGGGCGGTGAGCCTCTGG
>CAYYCE010000070.1:0-3927 GCA_964469635.1 uncultured Kineosporiaceae bacterium | reverse complement strand
ACGGATCTCGGCCGCCGCCGCGGCCGGACGGCTCCCCTGGCCGCGCCCGACGGTGACGGCCGACCAGGTCCGGTCGGGGCGGGAGGCGGCCAGGGCGAGCAGCTGGACCCAGGCCCGGATCCGGTGCTTGGCGCCGAGCCGGGAGTAGACGGCCCGGACGACGACGCCGCCGTGGACCCCGGGCACGGTCCCGGTCAGCCGCAGCTGTCCGGGCAGGTCGACGGCCACGTCCACCGATTCGGCGGCCCCGACCCGGTGGTCGCGGACGGCCAGCGCGATCGGCGTCAGGACGGCGTCGATCCGCTGTGCCGCCGCCCGGCCGAGCTCCGCCGGAGGCAGCCGCCCGCGCCGGTACTCGCCGGCCAACGCCCGTTCCCGAGTCATCCCGGCCAGGCAGTCGGCGAGCATCCGGTCCCCGATCTCCCACTGCGCCAGCCCGTCCAGCTCCAGCGGGATCCGGTCGCCCGGCTCGTCCTCCTCCTCGCTCGGCCACAGCCCCAGCCGACGGCGGGCGAACCACCGGGCCGGGTGCTCCAGCATCCGGACCAGGTCGTCCAGATCGAGCTGTAGGTCCTCGTCGGTCTGGGGGCGCGGCGGCAGCGGGCGGGTCACCAGCACCTCGCTCCGGACGGGGCCGCCGGGCCCGATCGCCGCCCGGCCGGCACGGGCCGCCGCACAGGCGTGGGCATCGAAGCTGAACGGCCCCGGACGGCGCAGCGCCCCGGCGACGAAGTTTCGGTCGTCGACCGGCTGCAGCGGATGCCGGACGACCAGGTGCTCACGCGCCGGGGCGCCGTCGGCGGCGACGGCGAGGGCGTCCAGGGCGTCCAGCAGCTCGCCGACCGGGACCGAGGGCGGTCGGGTCGCACCGGTGCGCTCATCGGCCCCGGCGTAGAGCACGACCAGGTGCTCGCGGGCGGCACCGACGGCGTCCAGGAAGAGCTGGCGGTCCTCGCTGCGCCGGTCCCGCTCCCCGATCCGGGGCTCGCGCAGCAGGACGTCGTCGCCGGCCCCGGGAGCCGATCGCGGGAACGTCGACTCGTCCAGGCCGAGCAGGCAGACCACCCGGTGCGGGACGGCGCGCATCGGCTCCAGGGAACAGACGGTCAGCGCTCCGGTGCGGAAGCCCGCCCGCGTCGGCCGGCCGGCCAGTCGACCGGCCAGCAACGCGCGCAGGTCGCCCAGGCCCAGCTCGGCGTCCCCGTGCCCGTGTGCCGAGGTGGCCACGTCGACGAGCACCCGGCGGGCCTGGACCGCCTGCCACCCCTGATCGGGACCGGCCTCGGCGAGCAGGTCCAGCACCCGCTCCAGGGTGGCCAGCCAGGCGCCGAGGGTGCGTCGGCCCGTGAGCTCGCCGAGCAGCGCCTCAAGCCGGTCGACGAACTCGGCGAACCGTCCGACCAGTTCCGCGTCGACGCTGTCGACGTCGTCCAGCGGCAGGGCGGTCCCCAGCCAGCCGACGTCCTCGTCCTCGGCCATCGCGACCCCGAGCAGGATCCGGTCCAACCCCGCCCGCCAGGTGCCGTCGAGGACCTCGGGAAGTCCGAAGTCGGCCCGCCGTCGCGCGTTCTCGCCCCACCGCACCCGGGTGGCGAGCGTCCAGGCCCGGATCCGGTCCAGGTCGTCCGCGCCGAAGCCGAACCGTTGCCGTACCGGGGAACTGCCCGCCAGATCCAGCACCGTGCTCGCCTCGACCCGGCCGGTCGCCAGGTCCAACACCTGGGCCAGCAGGGCCAGCTGGGGGTTGGTCTGGCGCATCGAGCGGTCCGCGAGCCGGACCGGGAGCTGCTGACCGGGGTGGGCCGCCGCCGCCCCGGGAGCGATCGCCGCACCGAAGGCACCGGCGACCAGCGGTGCGTAGGCCTCGACGTCCGGGCACATCACCAGGACGTCGCGCAGCTGCAGCGTGGGGTCGTCGGCCAGCAGGCCCAGGATGACCTCGCGCAGCACCTCCACCTGGCGGGTGCGGCCGTGACAGGCGTGGATCTGGACGCTGCCATCACCGGGAGCCAGCCGGTGGGTGACCTCGCCGTCCAGCGGATCGTCCTCGGCCAGCGCGCGGTGCAATGCCTCCAGCAGGCACGGTGCGGCGCCGTCCCGCGCGCCGGCCACCGACCTCTGATCCCCCGGTGAGTGATGGAGCAGATCGCTGGTCTCGCCGGGGGCGGCGAGCACCGACAGCCGCTGCTGCAGCTCGATGCCGTCGCGGGCCATGGAGGCCAGCAGCGGGTTGCGGGCCGTCGCGGGGCTGTCCCGCCGCCGCGGCGAGGTCCGGGCCGTGGCCGCCACGCGCCGCCACAGCACGGGACTCGGGTGCGGCAGCCACAGATGGACGTCGCGATGGGTGGCCAGGGCGCCCAGGACGGCCAGCTGGACGTGCGGCAGTCGGGTCGCGCCGAAGACGGACAGCCGCGACGGCAGCTCGGCCGTTCCGGGGGCCTGCGGGTCACGCCGCAGCCGGTCGAGGACGTCGGCGAGCCGTTCGGCCGGACCGGGCCGGTCGATACGCCGCCGCACCCGGCGCCACAGCTCCGCCTGCCAGGACAGATCGGGCGGCGCCTCGCCGTCGTGCCCGGCCAGCCAGGCCAACAGCAGATCGGGACGCTGCTCGGCGTAGGAGCCGAACAGGGTGGCCAGCCGTCGGGCGACTCCCAGGCGGCGTCCGACCCGGGTCTCGTCCCGGACTTGCCCGGCGGTGTCGGCGCCCCGTCCCAGATGGCGGGCCAGCGGTGCGCACCAGGGCTGATCCAGGCTCTCGTCGACGACGGCCAGTACCGGCCAGGTGAGCGAGTCCACCGCCCAGGGATCGTCCTGGGGGTCGAGGTCCAGCGCCGAGGCAAGGACCGCGGAGACCACACGCTCCGGGGAGGCGAAACTCACCCCGGCGCATACCCCCGCCTCGCCGTCCGGACCGGCCCCCAGGTGGTGCGAGAGCCGTTGCGCGAGCCACCGCTCCACCCCGCGGGTGGGGACGGCGACCATCTCGGCCCGGAACGGATCGTCCGCAGCACCGGCGAGCACCGCGGCGAGCGGTTCCACCAACGCCTCGGCATCGGCGGCGCGGTGCAGGTGCAGCACCCGACGACCCTAGCGCCGCCTCCGGTCACCCGCTCGGAGCGAGCCGGACGGCGAACCAGACGTCGGCTCGGCAACGGCACCACCGTCGACAGACCACCCACCCGCAGGGCGTCCGCCGTCTCGGCCCCGTCCGTCTCGGCCCTGTCCGTCTCGGCGGGCAGCGGTTCACCGCGGCGATCCCGGTTCCCGGAGAGCGGCCGAGGGTGCTGGCCGCGGCGCCGCCGAGGCGGCAGGGTAGGTCCGTGACCACTCCACTCGTCAGCACCCGTCCCGAATGGGCCGCCCTGGCCGCCCACGCCGCCGCCGTCCGCGACACCCACCTGCGTGACCTGTTCAGCGCCGATCCGGGCCGCGGGGAACGATTCACGGTCGAGGTGGCCGGCCTGCACCTCGACTACTCCAAGCACCGGATCACCGACGAGACGCTCGACCTGCTGGTCGCCCTCGCCGAGGCGGTCGACCTGCGTGGCGCCACCGAGCGCATGGTCACGGGTCAGAGGATCAACGTCACCGAGGGTCGCGCCGTCCTGCACACCGCGTTGCGTGCCCCCGACACCGCCACCGTCGAGGTGGACGGCGTGAACGTCGTCCCCGAGGTGCACCAGGTGCTGCGCGCGATGGCGGGCTTCGCCGAACAGCTGCGCACCGGTGCCTGGACGGGGTTCACCGGCAAGCCCATCCGCACGGTGGTCAACATCGGCATCGGCGGGTCCGACCTCGGCCCCGCCATGGCCACCTTCGCCCTGCACCCCTACGCCACCGACGCCCTCGACGTCCGGTTCGTCTCCAACGTGGACGGCGACGACATCGCCTACAAGACCAGCGACCTGGACGCCGAGACCACCCTGT
>CAYYCE010000069.1:0-10100 GCA_964469635.1 uncultured Kineosporiaceae bacterium | reverse complement strand
AGGCGGCTCGAACCCACGATGGACCGTTTGGAGATCGCGTGGGTCGTCGGGTCGCGATGGTTCGCTGTCCAAGGCCCTCTCATGGGAGCGCTGGTCTCTCCCGGGGCGCTACGGGTCGGGTGGGCGTCACCACGCTCGTGCCGTCCAGCCCGGTAGGCGTCGATCCATTCCGTACCGTCGGGTGGCGGGTCCGGGAGTGGTAGGTCCAGGATCGGCACGCGCTGGCGCTGGCGTCCTCGGGAGCACACGGCGACGATCTGATCATCTGTGGTCAGGTCGATCGTTCGACCGTCACGGGCACGCCCAACACCTGTGTCGTGAAGGCGACGGCCAGGTTGTCCTCGATCATGGTGAACGGGCCGGTCACCTGCTCGGACTCGTTGTAGCAGTCGACCGTGGCCTGCTCGATCAACGCGGCCGTCTCCCGGCGTGTCAGCCGCCCAAAGTGCGGCGTGGCAGCGGCCCCATGTGGCGACGTTACTCGACCCCCGCGGCGTCGGCCTGGACCGGGCCACGGTTTCTGCACGGTCCTGGAGGGAAGGGGTTCTGCGCGGAGATGGCGCTGGTTCTCGTCGTGCGCCGAGCACTCGCCGTAGGGCATGCAGCGTGCCTTCGCTGCGGCGGGCAGCGCTACTGTCGGATTGTGGTTCTCACCGCCGATGCTCGTGCTGTGCGTGACTTCCGGACCTGGAGCGAGCAGGAGGGCGGGCCGCGGTGCTGTGTCACCTGTCTGGCCGCCCTGCTCGAGGGCCGGGCCGCCTACTTGGGCAAGAGGGATCCAACCCGGTGGCAGCGCGGCGACGTCCGTGCTGTGTTGTACGAGTTGGCGGTGCCGCGGTTGAGCGAGTTCTGTGACCTGAGCGCGCACACGGTGCCCGCGGTCGAGGCGTACCTGGGTTTCCTGGACGAGACCGATCGGCTGCACCCGGGCAGCGTCGCCGTCCGGTACCTGCGTCAGGAGCTCGCTCGGCACGCCGACGGCTTTCCCGCTGCGATGGCCGACCGCTCACGGTTCCGGATGGCCAAGACGCTCTACCGGGCGATGCTCGCCGACGGCGTCGACCCCGAGGACGACGAGGGTGTCGATGCGTGGACGGATCGGTTCAACCAGGCTCCCGAACGCCAGCGGGCCGCGGTGCTGGGGCCCTTGCTCCTCGACCAGCCCGAACTGCTGACGGCGCAGTTCGTGGCCCGGGCGGGCAAGGTTGCCGCTCTCGCCCCCGGCCGGGCCCGGTTCGACAGTCGCAACCTGCTCCCAGACGACGAACGCCCCCTCGAGGTGATGCCCGTCTTCGCTCCCGTTGGCGTGCCCTCACCGGCCGAGGCCGCGGCCGCTGCCCGCCGATCGGACGTGCTCGGGGAACTGTTCACCCTGGCCCGGTGGATCGGTAAGGGCCGCAAGGCGACCAAGGACGGTACCCCGATTCCGGCGGACGTCCGCGCGCTGGCTGAGGTGCTCGAACGGGCCCGGCCCTGGGGGAGGATCAGCCGGCTGCACGAGGCGCTCGACCTGCACGAGCTGTTCTGGCTGGCCCGGCAGCTGGAACTGGTCGACCTGCGCCGCACCGGCCTGGTCGCGGGCTCGGCGTTGGCCGCCTGGGACGAAGACGACGCCCTGACCACCCGCGGTGACCTGGAGGTCCTCGAGATCTGGCGCGAGGTGTTCACCCTGATCGAAACCGGTCGGCAGCTGCCGGAGGAGGCGCCCGACTCCACGAGCGACCCGATGCGAGGGATTGTCGCGGTGGCTCGACGCTGCGTCCCCGGGATCATGGTCGCGCTGTACCACGCCGCGGCCCGGGACGGCGATCAGCAGGTGGCCGAGCTGATCTCGCCCCACGTGGCGGAGATCCTCGGCCGTCGGCAGCCGGAGCTGTTCGTCGAGGCCGAGCAGGAGATGGTCGGCGCCGCCGTCCGCCTTGCACTGTGCATGCCGCTGGATCGGCTGATCGACCATGGAGTGCTGCAGGTCTTCGGGCCCGGGCTGCCCGCTGCGACCGGGCTGCCCGCTGCGACCGAGCTGCCCGCTGCGACCGAGCTGGCCGAGCGTGGACTGCCGATGCGCGCCGTGCTCTTGGCCTCCAGTGATCGGGTCCGGGTCCGGCTGACTCCGCTGGGGCGGTGGGTGATGCGCGAGGCGCTGCTCGCCGAGGGCGCCCAGGCGCCGGCTGCGACGAGCGACGGCGACGGTGCGGCGCTCCTCGACGTGGCCGATGTCGGCGTCCTGACCTCCGGCGTCAGCCGTCGGTGATCGGGCACGACATGGACGCCGACCCCGGCACCAGGACGGCAGGGACCGGCTCTCGTGTGGGCGCGTTGCCGCCGGTGGGCGATCGCCCTCGTCGGCGTTCAGCCCCAGAAGATGCCGGTGGGGTCGCGGTCGATCTCGGCGAGTAGGTCGTCGATGCGTGGGGATGGTGCCAGTTGGTCGTAGCGGTGGAAGCGCAGGTTGCGGTCGCGCCAGTAGAGGGTCCAGGTCCTGGTGGCGGCGGTGTGGCGCAGGCGTGCGACGGGAAGGCTGGTCCACTCCGGGCCGGCGTCCTCACGCCACGGCGCCCGCCGCTCCACGATCGTCACGTAGCGCGCAGCGACGTCGTACTCGATGCGGACCTGGTGACGGGCGTGCTCGGGGACCCGAGCGGCGCACCACCGCTGCACGCGGGCCAGGTCCAGGTCTGGTAGGCCCATCGGCTCATCCGTCCATTGCGGCGAGGGCGTCGTTGAGCACGTTGAACGCGGTGTCGAGGCGTCGTTGGCGACGTCGGTTGGGTTCGTGGTTGGCTTCGGCAGCGACGAAGCCGATCAGTTCTTCCAGGTCGTCGGCGGTGGCGGTGACCGCGGCACCGTCAGGGTGTGCGCGGATCCGGAAGACCAGGCGTTCGGCGTCAGGGTCGAGCAGGTGCAGTCCGCGCAGCGCAGCAGCGACCTGGTCGGGGATGACGAACTCGTGGCTGGTACGGGCCAGGGCGAGCCGGCGGGGCCGCAGGTCGTAGGGCGAGTCCTGCCAGTTGCTGGTCACGCCCTCGTCCTGGCATGTGCTGCACCGCCACTGGATCGGCGCCGGAGGTTCTGGCCGCAGGATGGTCATCCGGCCTGGGCAGGGCCGGTTGCCCGGCCGGCGCCGGCATGGCAGGGCGCTGGTCCAGGCGGTGTTGGCGTCGCCGGCGGTGGCGGCCCGCACAATGCCGCCCAGGTGCTCGGCCAGGCGGCGGGCCGGGCCCGGAACGTCCTCGGGTAGCTCCAGGAAGTGGGTCAGGTCAGCAACGAACACCCGCGGCAGTCTATCGGGGGCACAGGGCAGGGGCCGCGGCAGCCTCGAGCACGGTTCAGCCGCGTGGCCATGGCAGGAGTGGTGGCAGGCGGCGACGGTGCTGACCGGCTACGCGCTGGTCCTCGCGGTCGCGGGCGCCTACCCGACCACTCGGCGGGACGTGTCCTGGCCAGGGACCTGGTGGCCGGGCCGTCGCCCGAGGCGTGAGCAGAGCCACCGGCGGCGCCGGCAACGGACGAGCAGAATCGTAAGGGAGACGTCCGAGGAGGAGGCCATGGCCTATTCGCTGCCCACGAACATCGAGTCACGTCCGGTCACGGTGATCGGTGCCGGCACCCTGGGGCGCCGCATCGCGCTGATGATGGCCAACCGAGGGGGTGTGGTACGGATCTTCGACATGGTTCCCGAACAGCGGCAGGCCGCGAAGGTGTTCGTGGACCAGGAGCTGCCCGCGCTGGTCCCGACGATCGAGGGCGGCTCCGAGGGCACGGTCGAGCTGCACGACGACCTGGCGACCGCGCTGCGCGGCGCTTGGCTGGTGGTGGAGGCCATCCCGGAGAAGAAGGACCTGAAGCAGGCGTTGTTCGGTGACCTGGACCGGCTGGCCGATGCCGACGCGATCCTGGCGACGAACTCCTCCTCCTACGCGGCAGGCGACCTCATCGACAACGTCGAGCATCCGGAACGGGTCTGCAACCTGCACTTCTACGTGCCGCCGGGGATGCCGGGTGCGGACCTGATGAGCTCGGGGCACACCGACCCGGCGATCTTCGACCTGCTGCGGACGCAGTTGCGCAAGCACGGCATCTTCGCGTTCCTCGCGTCGAAGAAGTCGACCGGCTTCATCTTCAACCGGATCTGGGCGGCCATCAAGCGCGAGTGCCTGATGGTCGTGGCCGACGGGGTGTCCAACCCGCAGGACATCGACCAGATGTGGATGGTCAACTTCGGCATGGACTGGGGGCCGTTCCAGCTGATGGACCGGGTGGGGCTGGACGTCGTGCGCGACATCGAGCTGCACTACATGGACGAACGGGAGGGCCTGCCCACCAACACCATCGAGCTGCTGGACACCTACATCGCGCGCGGCGAGCTGGGCATGAAGAGCGGCAAGGGCTTCTACGACTACGGCGGCCAGGCCCAGGGCTAGCCACACCAGTATCGGGAAGACGATGTCTGCGGTGCTGCTGCGGGACAGGTCGGCGGGAAGTTCGCCGCGGTCGGCGGCGCGGTCGAGAACGACGGCCAGGGGCGTCGCGACGACGTTGTAGGAATCCGGTGCGGAATCCGTGGGCGAACCCGGGGTCCAGTTGGGCGTGAGCCCATCAGCGCGCGCAGCACCTCCAGGACGCGTGGCCGGCCGGCCCATGGCGAAGCTGGGGGCGAGGAACGCCCGCAGGTCGCGGGGGCAGGACCCGGTGCCTGGGATCGGCACGTGCAGGTCGGTCTTGCCGGCCAGAGCCTCCTGGACGACGTCACTCCTGGCTGTGCTTGCGTCCCGGGCGCGTGGCCAATCCCTCTCGCTACTCAGCCCGGGCGCGGCGTACGCCGTTGCCTCGGACCATCATGGGGACGTCGTCGTCGCCAGCCACCGTTCGGAGGACTCGTCCGGACTGCAGAGAGCCTTCAGGGCCAAGGGCATCGATGCCACCGTTGACTTCGTCAACCGGGCCACCGGCACTGGGGAAGGCCAGCAGGGTGTGACTGTCCGTGGCCAGACCGATCAGGGGCCCTCGCAAGGATCCGTAGCCGGCGGCTCGGTGTCGGGTACCCCGAAGAGGGGCCCCGCTCCGAGCGGAACCGACCAGTGCGGCATCGACCCCAGCAATCCCGACCTCACCGTTGCGACACTGGCTCACCAGGAGAGCGACTGGGTGCTGACGGCCTATCACCTCGGTATCGACGGTTCCAGGAGGTCGACGTCGTCACTCACGCTGCAGCCGACGGCCTCATCCTCGGAGCCGCCGCCGAGCCCGGAGAGGATCTTCAACGCGAGAACCAGGCTTGCCGGAGCCAGGTCAACCAACTCGTCAGGCGCCACCTTCGGCGGCCGCTTCGATGCCGTCCAGGAGCATGTCGAGCCCGAACTCGAAGGAGTGGCGGAAGTCGTAGCCGGGCTGCAGAACGTGCCCGGTGGTGAACTCGACCAGGTGCGGGAACTCCTGCGGGGACAGCGACAGGATGATCTCGTCGGCCAGGTCTGCGATCTCGGCGCCCCCGCCGAACGGCAGGTTGGCCTCCTGCAGCGCGAAGCCGTAGACGTAGCTGTCCAGGACGGCGTAGGCGTGGGCGGTCAGCGGGAGCGACAGGCCTCCGGCACGCAGGCACCCGAGGACCGCATCGTGGTGGCGCAAGGTCGTCACGCCGGGTGAGGTGCGCGACTCCATGAGCGGGGTGGCCCAGGGGTGGCGGGCAAGGACTGCCCGGGCGGACAGACATCGCCGGCGGATCGACTCCTTCCAGGGCAGGCCCGTCGGCGGCAGGTCGATCTCACCGAACACCAGGTCGATCATGCCGTCGATGATCGCCTCCTTGCCCGGCACGTAGTGGTAGAGCGACATTGGTTTGACGCCGAGGTCGTCGGCGAGCCGGCGGATCGTCAGCGGCTCGATCCCGATCCGATCGGCCAGCCCGACGGCTGCGGCCAGCACGCGGTCCAGGGTCAGCCGGGGCCGCGGCGCGGCATCCCCGGGCAAGGCGGTCATCCGTCGGCTCCTCTCGTCTTGACGTGTCGTACTAAGTACGTCTAGGGTTCACATCGTATCGTACTAAGTACGAACCATATCGGAGGAGCACTCATGAGAACCGGTCCCGCAACCGCCGGCGTCCGCACTGATGACGCGGTGCCCCTTCCGCCGACCATGCGCGCTGCCCTCCGGCAGCGGTACGGTCCGGCGGACGTGGTCGAGGTGCGGGAGGTCGCCGTCCCCTCGCCCGGTCCCGGCGAGGTTCTCGTCGAGGTGCACGCAGCCGGCCTCGACCGCGGGGTCTGGCACCTGATGACCGGGACGCCGTACCTGCTGCGCCTGGCCGGCTTCGGCCTCCGCCGACCCCGGCAGCCGGTTCTCGGGATGGACGTGGCCGGCCGGGTGGCCGCCGTCGGACGCGACGTCACCCGGTTCGCCGTCGGCGACGAGGTCTTCGGGATCGGCACCGGCACGTTCGCCGAGTATGCCCTGGCCCGTCAGGGCAAGCTCGGCGCCAAGCCGGCCGGGCTCCCGTTCGTCCGGGCCGCGGCCGTGGCCATCTCCGGTCTGACCGCACAGCAGGCCCTGCACGACATCGGTCACGTTCGCGTCGGCCAGCGGGTCCTGGTGCTCGGAGCCTCCGGCGGGGTCGGCAGCTTCGCCGTCCAACTGGCCCGCGCCGCCGGCGCGCGGGTGACCGGGGTGTGCAGCGCCGACAAGGCCGACCTGGTCCGCTCGCTCGGCGCGCACCAAGTCATCGACTACGCCGGTGCCGACGCCACCGACGGAACCGTCCGCTACGACCTCATCCTCGACATCGGCGGCCGCACCCGGCTGGCCAAGCTCCGCCGGGCCCTGACCGCCACCGGGACGCTGGTCATCGTCGGTGGGGAGAACGGCGGACGTTGGACCGGCGGGATCGGCCGCCAGCTCCGCGCACTCGCCCTGTCGCCCCTGCTCAAGCAGCGGCTCACCACCCTCATCTCGGCCGAGACCGCGGAAGGGATCCAGCGGCTGTGTACCGCCATCGAGGACGGCCACCTCACCCCCGCCGTCGAGAAGACCTACCCGCTGGACGACGTCCCCACCGCGCTGTGCGACCTCGAGGCCGGCCGCACCCGCGGTAAGTCCGTCATCCAGGTCCGGCCCACCCCCTGACCCGTGCCTGCACGCCCTCGTGCCCCACCGAAGCGTCCACCCGCAGCGCCGGGCAGGCGACCCCGCCTCCCGGTGAACGCATGGGGCGGACCTGAGCTTTCTAGGACCCCTGCCCGCGTGAGCCGTGAGATACGTCGCGGCGTCATCGGGCAACCTGCGCGCCGAACTCGTGGTGAGGCGCGGTATCCGTTGACCGGATGCCAACCAGAAGGAGTAGACGTGAACACGCAGACCACTACCGCCCGGGCTACCGGCGCCTGGTACCTCGGCCTGGCACTCACCGGCGCCCTGGGCTTCCTCATGGTCCGGCCGAAGCTGTCCGTGGAGGGCGATCCCGCGGCCACGCTGGACAACCTCACGACGCAGCAGGGCCTGGCCCGGCTCGGCGTCGTCCTGGAGATGGGAATCGTGGTCACCCAGGCGCTGGCGGCCATCTGGTTCTACAAGCTCTACCGATCGGTTCGCCCCGTCGCCGGGGTGGCGGTCGCCGCGTTCGGGTTGGTCAACGCCGTCGCGGTCATGGCCAGTGCCACGTTCCTGGCCACGGCCGCCGCGGTCGCGAACGACCATTCGCTCGTGGCCGGAGGCGATCCGGCGGCGGCCGTCGGGCTGCTCTACCAACTGAGCACCCACGCGTGGGGGATCGGCGCCCTGTTCTTCGGCCTGTGGCTGATCCCGATGGGCTGGGCCGCGGTCACGACACGGCGTTTCCCCCTCGTGCTCGGGTGGATCCTGATCGCCGGCGGCGTCGGCTACCTGCTCAGCGCCCTGGTCGACTACGCGCTGGCCGACCCGCCCAGCCTGCTCGTCGAGGGTCTCGCCTTCCCCGCCAGCATCGGCGAGTTCTGGATGATCGGCTACCTGCTCATCCGCGGGATCCGACCCGAGACATCCCCGACAGCTCCCGCCGGGACGCGCCCGGTGACGGCTGCTGCGACTGCCGCAGCCCGCGCGTAGTGGTTCACGGTCCCGCTGCTCGGCGCGGTCGTGCCTCACCAGACATCATGAGGACGGCGGCCCGTCCACGGGTCCGGGAGCCGGGAGGACGACATGGTGCGGCAGCTTCTGTTGATCCTGGTGCTCAGCCTGGGTGCCGCGGTGCCGGCGAGTGTGCCGGAGGGATCGATCGAGGGCTCGATCGACAGTGTGATCGATGCCGAGATGCCTGCTTCCGGTGTGCCCGGCCTGGCCTACGCCGTCGTGGCCGACGGCGAGGTGACGTCGGTCGGCGCCCGGGGTGTGACCAGGCTCGGGAGTGACCAGAAGGTCACGCCGGACACGGCCTTCCTGACCGGCTCGATCTCCAAGAGCTTCACGGCGCTGGCCGTCATGCAGCTCGTCGAGGCGGGCGAGATCGGGCTGGACACCCCGGTCTCGCAGTATCTTGACGGCTTCTCGGGCCGGCCGGCCGGCGCGGTCACGATCCGGCAGTTGCTGCACCACACGAGCGGGTTCTCCACGTTGCAGGGGAACACCTCGCCCCCCGACATCACAGGCGGCGAGGACGAACTCGCGCGCCGGGTCGACCGCCTCGCAGCGGTGACTCCGGCGCACGCACCAGACGCGGCGTGGGAGTACTCGAACGCCAACTACGAGGTCCTGGGCCGCGTGATCGAGGTCGTCGCCGGGCAGGACTACCAGGCTTACGTGACGGCCCACATCCTGGCGCCGGTGGGGATGGTGCACAGCTTCGTCGCCGACGGCGCAGTGCATCAGTCCATGGCCACCGGGCATACGCCCTGGTTCGGCACCAAACGACCGCTGCCGGAGAACACGACCGACCGCGGAACGGCTCCGCAAGGGGGGATTGTCGCGAGCGCCTCCGATCTGGCTCGGTACCTGATGGTGATGATGAACGGCCAGGACGACGTGCTGAGCGCCGCCGGCAAGGCGTCGATGATGCGTTCGGACGGCGACACGTCGCCGTTCTACGGCTTCGGCTGGTTCGTGGACTCAGGCAACGGGAGTGTCTGGCATTCCGGGACGAGCCCCGGCTTCGAGTCGCTCGCCACGATGCTTCCCACCCAGAAGCGGGGGGTCGTGGTGCTGGTCAACGGCGGAAGCGGGATCGGATTCGGGGAGACGGCCCAGCTCCGCAATGGCATCGCCGCCGCGGCGCTGGGCCTCGACGACACCGGCGAAGGATCACGCTGGCCCCAGAAAGCCCTCTTCGTCACCCTGGTACTCCTGCCCGTCGCCTTCCTGCTCGCCATGGCCTGGGCCTGGCGTCACCGCGCCCGGATCCGCGCCAAGTCAGGCCCCTTCGGCCTGTTCAGCTGGTGGTTCCCGCTGCTGACCACGCTCGCCGCGGCCTGGGTCACCCTCAGCCTGGTCCCCGGCCTGATCGGTGCGCCGCTGGCCACGATCCGCCGGTTCCAGCCCGACATGGCCCTGGTGATGACCGCCACCGCGGTCACCGGGATGGCCTGGGCCGCGTTCCGGCTCGCGGTCGCCTACACCGGTTCATCAGCCCCCGCAGCACCCGCACCCGACCACCCGCCACCCCTTCCAGGAGGCCGTCATGACCACCCCCTCGCCCCCGTCCTTCGACCAGGAAACGATGCAGGCGGTCCTGCGTGACGCCTACGGCGACACCGACGTGCTGACCGTCCGTGACACCCCGGTGCCTGCCGTCACGGATGGGCAGGTCCTCGTCCGCGTCCATGCCGCCGGCATCGACCGCGGCGCGGTCCACGTCATGACCGGCCGCCCGTACCTGATGCGCCTGTTCGGGTTCGGCGTCCGCCGCCCCAAGCAGCCCGGCCTGGGCAGCGAACTGTCCGGCGTCGTCGAGAAGACGGGCCCAGGTGTCACGAGCTTCGCGGCCGGCGACGAGGTCTACGGTGTCGGACAGTCCGCGTTCGCGCAGTACGCCGTGGCCGAGGCGAAGACCCTCGCCCGCAAGCCGACCGGCATCACCCACACCCAGGCCAGTGCCGTCGCCGTTTCCGGCGTGACCGCGTTGCAGGCCGTCCGCGACCACG
>CAYYCE010000068.1:0-10128 GCA_964469635.1 uncultured Kineosporiaceae bacterium | reverse complement strand
CAACCCGAGCTTCGCCCGGCGCATCGGGGAGGCACTCGTGGAGACCGTGGCGAGCGGCGAGGTGGTGACGGTCCGCGTCGATGAGATCACCCCTGCGGAGATCACCCCGGGTGATGTCCTGGTGGTCGGGGCCCCGACCCACGGCGGGCGCCCGACCCCTGCGCTCGACCGGTTCCTGGCGAACCTGCCCGATTCGACCCTCGAAGGGATGCCTTTCGCGGCCTTCGACACCCGGCTGGGAAGCCGATGGGTGGCGGTGTTCGGGTATGCCGCCACGCGCATCGACCGCGCCCTGGTGATGCGGGACGCGGTGCCCCTGGCGGCCCCGGGCGGGTTCGTGGTTCAGGGCACCCGGGGCCCGCTCGCCCCGGGCGAACTGGAGCGGGCCGCGAAATGGGCAGCGGAGTTGGGGATCCCCGTCGCCCACTGAGTGGCGACAGACCCATCCCCCGTGAGCACGGCGTGACGCCGTGCCCGCCAGACGGGCACGGCGTGACGTTGTGCCCGGATGGGGCCGGGTAGCGGGGTGGGTGGGCGTCGGATCAGCTCTCGGAGGGCAGCCACTTGCGCCAGACGGCCGGGTGGGCTTCGAGCCACTTCTTGGCCGCCTCGTCCGGAGCCACCTTGGCGTTGAGGTCACTGGCGACCTGGTTCTGGTCGTCGTTGGTCCAGTGGAAGTTCTGGATCAACTCGGCGGCAGGGCTGCCCGAGTAGGCGAACTCCCTGTTGAGGATCTTGTCGAGGTCGTACGGCTGGTAGTCGCATCGAACGGTCTTGGGATCCGCGTCGCAGCCCGGCGTGTACGGCGGTAGTTGGATCCGGACCAGCTTGATCTGCGCCAGCAGCCACTGCGGGGAGTAGAAGTAGCCCAGCAGCGGCTTCCGGTTCTCCTCGGCGTTCTGGAAGGCACGGATCAGCTTGTCCTCGGTGCCGGCGTAGACCACGGTGAAGTCGAGGCCGAGATTGCGGATCAGGTCCTCGTCGTTGGTCACGTAGCTGGGGTCGCCGGCCAGGAACTGGCCCCTGTCGCCCGACTTCGAGGTCCGGAACAGCGATGCGTACTTGTTGAGGTTCTTCCAGTTGGTGATGTCCGGGTACTCCTCGGCCATCCACGGCGGCACGTACCAGCCGATCACGCCGGTGTTGCCCGTGAGCCCACCCTCGACGGCCACCTTGTCGGTGTCGATGTACTGCTTCTTGAGGTCGTCGTGGCTCCAGTTCTCCAGGATGGCGTCCACCGATCCGGCGGCCAGGTGGTCCCAGGACTCGGCCTCGGACTCGGCCACCACCTTGACGGTGCAGCCCAGCTCGGTCCTGGCCAGGTAGGAGATCACGGCCAGGTTCGCGTCGTAGCCGATCCAGGGGTTCTCGGCCAGGGTCAGGGTGCCGCACGGCTCGGGGTGCACGCCGGGTGCCGGCGCCAGCGCGGGAGCCGTCGCGCCGCAGCCGCTCAGGACGAGCGCCGCCAGGGCGGCGACCGCCGCCGAGGCGCGGTGGGGACGGCGCATGGATCGCCTCACGGTCCAACCTCCTGTCGCGTACTGGCCAGGGCCCGTACCAGGACCTCTTCGGTCAGGGCGACGAGTGCCTGCTTGACCGACTCGCGGCGTCGCGCATCGCACTCGATCACGGGAACGTGGTCGCGAACCCCGAGGGCCTCGCGTACCTCATCGATCTCGAACCGATCGGTGCCCTCGAACAGGTTGACAGCCACCAGGAACGGCACGCCGTGCTCCTCGAAGTAGTCGATGGCCGGGAAGCAGTCCTCGATCCGGACGGTGTCCAGCAGGATCACCGCGCCGAGGGCGCCCTCGACCAGGTCGTCCCACAGGAAGGCGAACCGGTCCTGACCGGGGGTCCCGAACAGGTAGAGACGCAGCGACTCGTCCAGGCTGATTCTGCCGAAGTCGAGGGCCACGGTCGTGGTCACCTTGCCGGGGACCAGATCCCGGTCGTCCACCCCGACCGAGGCGTCGGTCATGTCCGCCTCGGTCAGCAGCGGCTCGACCTCGGAGATGGCGCCCACGAAAGTGGTCTTGCCCACCCCGAAGCCTCCGCTGATGACGATCTTGACCGAGATCAGGTCGAGGATCTCGTCAGAGTGCACGGACACGATCCCTAATCCTTTCGATCAGGCTCAGTGACAGCCTTCCCGGTTCCACCATGGTCACCGCACCGGCGGCGACGAGATCGGCGACGAGGACCCGGGCCACTCCGATCGGCACTCTCAGGGCTGCGGCGACCTCGGCGAGCGAGGTCGGTCGCCGGCACAACTGGACGATCCGGCGCTCCTCGAACTGCAGTGTGGTGGCGTCGTCCGGATGGCTCTGCAGCAACGTCTCAACGCGCAACCCGTCGCGCACCGGGACCGTGCGTCCGCCCGTGAGCAGGAACGGCCTGATGGCGAACTCGTCCTCGGCCGGCTCGTCGTCCGGGCTCGTGAAGGGGGTGGACGTCGTCATCGCGGCAGCTGGTGGCGCGACTCGGCGATCAGGGAGGGCGTGAGCAGCGGTCCGAAACGCGCTGCCAGCGAGGCGGTCTCGTAGCCGATGAGCCCGACGTCGCCGTCGCCGTCGGCGACCACGCCGACGCAGCTGCCGCCCGGAATGGTGGAGACCAGCAGGAACCCCCGCATCATCTCGATCATGATGAGCTTGAGGCCCTCGAACTCGTAGCGTCGGGATGCGCTGCGGCCCAGGCTGACCAGGCTGGACACGATGGCGGCCAGGTGGTCGGCGTCGGTGCGGCTCAGACCATCGGAGCCGGCGATCAGCAGGCCGTCGGAGGAGACCGCCACGGCTTCGCGGACCCCGTCGGTGCTGCGCACGAAGTTGGCCAACAACCAGCTGAACTCGCTGCTGTGCGCGGGCGCGGTCACGGCTGCTCCTCCTCGGCCTCGACGCTCTGCTGCCCTCTTCGGATCCCGGTGCGCAGGGCGTTGAGCCGGGCGCTGACCGAGGACGGCGAGTTGTCGACGTGGCTGCGTTCCAGGCCCGCGAGGTCGATGATCCGCCGGCCGGGGGCCTGCGCGGTGGCCGGGGCCCCCGCGGGCACCGGCGTTCCGCTCCGGGGGACCCGCTTGACCAGACCGTTGCGAGTGCGGTCGGGACCGCGACCGGCCGCGGGTCGGCCCTCCGGCGCCACGGGTGGAGGTGGAGGCGGCATGGCCGGTCGCGCCATCGGCGCCGTCACGGGGGCGGTCGCCGCGGCCGGAGGCGCCGGTGCCGGAGCAGCCGGCGGTGGAGCAGCCGGCTGTGCAGGGGCGAGCGGTGGAGGGGTGGCCGCGGGCGGTGCGGAATCCGGGCGGAGCCGGATGGTGGCCGCCGGGGGGACGCCCGGGACCGACGGCTGCCGGTCCCCGCGCTCGGTCGGCGGTTCGAACAGTGAGACCTCGGGTGCCGTCGGCGGCAGCGGAGGGGGTACCGCGGGCATCGGTCGCGGGGGGGTGGCCGGCGCGCTCCGGGCGCTCTCGCCGGCGCCCTCGTCGGTGTTCTCGGCGTCCTCGTCGGCGTCCTCGACGTCCTCGTCGGTGTCCTCGACGTCCTCGACGTTCACGTGGACCACGACGGGATCCTCCTCGGACGCCGCCGCGGCGGCGCGATGGGCGGCGCTCAGCGCGACGAGCCGCCCGCCCTCCTCCGGGGTCACGGTCTCGATCTCGCCGGTGTCGGCGTCCGCCTCGTCCGGAACCGGTTGCACGGAAACGGTTTCGGTGGGACCGGTCGTCCGGGCCCCATCGGCTGCCGGCAGTTGCGGGGCCACGGCGAGCAGGGCCTGCGGCAGGGTGACCCGGGCGGTGATGCCGACCACGGGGGAGGGCAGCAGCTCAACCGACACCTCGAGCTGACGGGCCAGCTCGCCGACCACGTAGTGGCCGAGGAACCGGGTCGGGGCGGCGATGAAGTCCCCCTCGCCGCGCAACCGGGAGTTGGCCGCCCCGACCTCCTCGGTGGTCATGCCCACGCCCTGGTCGGTGATGGCGATCAGGTAGCCGTTGGCCAGCTGGCGCCCCTGGATCTCGACCTCGCAGTTGGGAGGCGAGAACGCCAGACCGTTCTCGATGAGCTCGGACAGCAGGTGGGCGACCGAGCCCACGGCCGAACCGCCGACCATCGCCTCGTCGACCCTGCGCAGCGTCACCCGGCGGTACTCCTCGACCTCGGAGACCGCCGCCCGGATCACGTCCGAGACCGGCACCGGGGTGGACCATCGGCGGGGGCTGGCCGATCCGACGAGGACCAGCAGGCTGTCGGCGTTGCGGCGCATCCGGGTGGCGAGGTGGTCCAGCTCGAACAGGTTCGCCAGCGCCTGGGGATCGATCTCCTCGCGCTCCAGCGTGGTGATGAAGCCGAGTTGGCGCCGGATCAGGCTCTGGTTGCGTCGTCCCAGGTTGGCCAAGGACTCGATGGTGCGGCGTCGCTGCATGGCCTGTTCGGTGGCCAGGCCGTAGGCGACGGTCTGCATCCGGTCGAGGGCGTTGGCGACCGACCGGATCTCCAGCGACGCGCGGTCGGGGACCTGGACCGGCATCGGCGGGATTGGGGCCTGGTCGCCGTGGCCGGCCTGCGTCAGCGCCACGGCGGCGGGCAGCCGGTCGGCCGCGGCGACGTCGGCCTCCGCGGCCAGGGCGGCCAGTGGCCGGGTGATCGATCGGGAGGCCACGACCGCCAGGTAGATCGAGGCGATCAGGGTGAGCAGGACGGCGGTGAGCAAGAGGCCGAGCCGCTGGGCGGCCGCCGTGCGTAGGTCGAAGGCCCTGATCTGGATCTGCGAGCCGATGTGCTGCTGCAACTGGTCGATGTCGTCCAGCACGCTCGTCATGCCCGACCACCACGATTGCGGATTGACCACGAGTGAGCGACCGTCCGCGGCGTCGATGGCCAGATTCTCGAAGTGCTCGGTGGTGGCGGCCGCTCCCGTGGACAGTGCGAAGTTCAGACCGGCGAGCTGATCGTCGGTGGCGACGGCGCGCAGCGCGGCGGTCGCGTTCTGCCTCGCGGCGCGCATGGCGGCGAACTGGACGAACTCGCCCTGGCCGAAGCCGCCGGCCGAGAAGACACCGTTGAGGAAGGCCCGTTCCTGGGCCGTGGCCTCGGTGAGGTCCTGCAGGTCCTGCAGTGCGGTCGCGCCGCGGCGCAGGCTGGCGTCGTCGGTCTGCTGCAGACCCAGATCGACCGTGCCCAGTCGGGTGATCTGGTCGGTGAAGTAGGCGAAGGTCGCGGCCCGCGCGGCCGAACCGGAGTCGACCGCGGCGCGCACGCCGTCCAGCCCGTCGAGCCGGGCGAGGGCCGACCGCAACGCCGTCTCGGCCGGGCTCCCTCCCGCCGAGGCCATGGTCACCGCCGTGCGCTGCTGGTCGACCGACGCACGCGCGGGGGCCAGCTCGGGCGTGAAGCTCTCGTTGCCGCCGAGCACCGCGGAGGTGATGCCGCGCTCTGTCTGCAGGGTCGCGACCAGGCGTTGGACCGCGATCGTGAGGTCGACGGCGGAGGCGGTCGACTGCGCCGTCCGATACGCGCCGACCTCGCCGCCGGCGACGATGCCGAACAGCAGGAGGACGACGGCCGCGGGGAGCGCGAGGATGCGGGCCAACCGGCTGCGGATGCTGCCGCCGCTGAGGGGTCCGCTGTGCCGGCCTCGCGTCATCGCTCGGCGCTCGGAGTCGGGACGCCGGTGGGTCCGTCGTCCGGGGACCGGCGGGTGCTGTCTCGGCGAGCGGGTCCGGCCGTTCGGTCGGCTCCCGGAAGGGGCTGTCGAGGAGTGCTCATCGGGATCCACTTCGTGGGACGAGGGACGAAGGGAAGTAGGACGAATGGATGTGAATCATTGACATCTGCTCTTGTCGGGCCGAGGTGGGAAACCTAGCAGAAAGCCCCCCTCCCACCAAGCCGATCTACTACTTTCGGTGTTTGGTAGGTAGCTTTCTGTGCGTGTTTTCGGTCGATGGCCACGACCGCGTCGCGGCGCCCCCGACGGCGCCAGATATACCTCTGGGGGTATACTTCTCACGGTGTTGGGGACTCTGGCGGGCTGGACCCGACGGCGCCGGTGGGCCGTTCTGGGGGCCGCGACGGCGACGGTCCTGGTGATCGGGATCCCGACTGATCTGATCCCCAATCCGGTGTTCGGCAGAGACGTCCCGGTGACGTGGTGGTCGTGGCCGGTGCTGCTCGCGACGGCGATCCTCGGCGGCCTGCTCACCTACTTCGCGGTGGGATGCCCGGTGTGCAACAAGATCGCCCTGCTCCTGCTCGGCTACGCCGGAGCGCTCGAGTGGTTCGCCCCCGTCCAGCCCTACCTCGGGGTGCTCGCGTTGGTCCTGCTGGCCTGGGCGCTACGTGAGCGGCTCGCCGGGGAACGCGCCTGTCCGATGCCCGGTCGGTCGGCCTCCCGGTCGTCGGGGACCCGGTGAGCGGGCCGGCTTCAGGCCGGCGGCGAGAAGGAGCGCGCCACGGGCAACCTCCGGTGCCTCCGGGGCGGGCAGGACCTTCGGCCGTCACCCGATGGGCCGAGTTCGGTCGTCGTTCACGTCCAGGTCGTCAACTCAGCGGCGTCCGGTACCGATTGCGGGACATGGACGCTCCCCGGGACGCCGACCCCGTCCGCCACGATCGGCTCATCCACTCGCTGCTGTCGAGCTACCCGCACGCTGCACGGTGTCCCGCCTGCCGGGGCTATCTCGGCGACGTGGCCGAGGTCCCGCTCGGGGCCCAGGACCTGGTCGCGGGGGTGTTGGCGTTCCATGACGGCGGGCACCGGCGCGATCCCCTGGCGACCGCCACGGAACACTTCGCCCTGGCGACCGGCGTCACCGAGTGAGCCTGTCATTCGGCGCGCAGGTGGCGGCGTAGGCCTCGCTCGCCGGAGCGCATCATCAGGTGATGGTTGAGCCGGAGTATTGGTCTTCCCAGCGGTTCGACAAGGCGCAGCAGCTCCCGTTCGAGGGTGACATCCTCCTCGAACGTGGCCACTGTGCCGTCGCCGTGGGCACGGACGGTCCAGCGGCTGGTCCCGACCAAGTCGCCCGTCAGCTGCGCCTGCAGCACCCGTGTCACCGGGTCGGCCAGCTCGTGGATCAGCACCATCCGCAGTGAGTAGGGCAGCACGCTGCGGCAGACCACTTCGCCCGACCTCTCGTCGAGGCGCCGGCCGGAACGGACCTCGCGCCACCAGGACGGATAGGACTCGACGTCGGCCAACACGCGATAGACCTCGTCGGGTTCGGCGGCCAGGTGCCATGCGCTGTGGAAGACGTAGCGGCTCACGGAGACTTCCTACCCGTCGACCCCGGCTCGCCGCAGGGACCCGACGAGACCGTTGCCGTCCGCCTCGGCCTCGGCCGCCGCAGATCACCTGGTCCGTTGCGTGACCTCGGCGTGCGTGAATGGGCACGCGCCAGGCCTGGCTCGCCGTCCGCAGTCGTCGCCGCCGGGCAGCAGACGACCAAGGGCCTGGGCGGTACCGATCGGGGTGGGCGAGGCTGTCTCGCGGAGCGAGGGAGTTGGTCGTGGGGGCTGTCGGGGTCCGCCATCTTCGCAAGAGCTATGGCTCGACGTTGGCCGTGGCCGATGTCTCCTTCGACGTCGACGACGGTGAGATCGTCGGTCTGCTCGGTCCCAACGGCTCGGGCAAGACCACGACGGTGGAGTGTGTGCAGGGTCTGCGCCGGGCCGACGGCGGTGAGCTGAGCGTTCTGGGGCACGATCCCAGGACCTCCCCGGGGGCCGTTCGCCGGCTCGTGGGCAGCCAGTTGCAGGATTCCGCCCTGCCAGAGCGTCTGCGGGTGGGGGAGGCGCTGCGGCTGTTCTCGGCGATCCAGCCCGGCGGGCCGCCGTGGGAGCAGCTGTTGGAGGAGTGGGGCCTGGCGGAGAAGCGACGGACGGCGTTCGGTGACCTCTCGGGCGGGCAGCGCCAGCGGCTGTTCGTTGCGCTCGCGCTGGTGGCCGATCCGCGGGTGGTCATCCTGGACGAGATGACCACCGGGCTCGATCCCGCGGCCCGGCGGGTGGCGTGGGACCTCGTCGACGCGGTGCGGGGCCGTGGGACGACGGTGCTCCTCGTGACGCACTTCATGGACGAGGCGCAGCGGCTGTGCGACCGGCTGGTCGTCATGGCCCGGGGTCGAGTCGTGGCCACGGGCACCCCCGCCGAACTGGTGGCCGCGCAGGGCAGCGGCAGCGTCGTCCGGTTCACGGTGCCGGCCGCCACGGACCTGGGGTTCCTCGCGGGCGTGGCGGGCGTGCACTCGCTCTCCCGCGACCCGGATGGCTTGGTGCACGTCCACGGGACCGGGCCGCTGGCCGCGCGGATCGGCCACGCCCTGGTCGGTCACGGCCTGGAGCCGGAGGACCTGCAGGCCGAACTGCCCACACTCGAGGACGCCTATCTGCAGCTGACCGCGGGTGCCGGTTCCGGGGAGGGCGACGGCTGAGATGCGGGCGGTCGCCGAGTTGGTCCGGGTCGAGCTGAAGTTGTTCGCCCGGGAGCCGCTCACCGTGCTGTTCGTCCTCGTTCTGCCGGTCGTCGTCCTCTACGTCCTCAACGGTGTCTTCGGCAGCGCGCCCCCCGATGCGACCGTGTGGGAGGGGCTGGACGCCGTCAGCTTCTACACCCCGTCCTACGTGGCGCTCGTCGCGGCCACGGTGGGTGTGCTGTCGGTGCCCGTGCAGCTGGCCGGATACCGGGAGAAGGGCGTCCTGAGGCGGTTTCGTGCCTCGGCGCTGCCACAGTCCGCCCTCCTGGGCGCCCACGGCATCGTGGCCGCGGTCACCGCGATCGTCGGGGCCGTCCTGCTCACGGTGCTGGCGGTCGTCAGCTATGACGCGCCCGTCCCCGCCCGGCCCGGGGGCCTGCTGCTGGCGGGTGCACTCGTCGTGGCGGCTTTCGCGGCGCTGGGTCTGCTGCTGGGTCTGCTGCTGCCGACCGCGCGGGCGGCCCAAGGCCTGGGCGTCCTGCTCTTCTTCGTGTTCATGATGCTCGGTGGAGGGGGACCACCCCGCGAGGTGCTGCCCGTGGCGTTGCAGCGGGTCGGCGACCTGCTGCCGGTCACCTACGCCGGGGACCTGCTGCGTGGGCCGTGGCTGGACCGTGGGTGGGACCTCACCGCCCTCGCGGTGATGGGGGGACTGCTCGTCGTCAGCCTCGCGCTCGCGGCCTGGCGCGTCCGCACCGAGGACCTGTCCTGACACTCCTCCCCGGGGGTCGGCAGGTTCTGACCGCCTCGCCGTCGCAACCCTGTGGCGGAAGGGTCAGTCCGAGCGGAGCCGGCGGGATACCGCGTCGAATATGTCGTGCGGCGTGCTGTTGAAGGCGATCTCCGCCTGTGGCGCGTGGCGGCGGGCGAGGTTGACGACGGACTCGAACAGTTCCAGCAGCTCCTCGGGCTTGCGGATGCCGCCTCCAACGACGACGCAATCCCACGGCCGGGTCGTCAACGCGCCGGTGATCCGGGCCGTGATGTCGTCACTCCCGTCGAGACCGACGAGGCAGGCGTGGGCGTCCATGCCGTGTCCGGCCAGGGCGGCCATCCCGGCCTCGAGCGCGTTCGCGACCGGCTCCGGGTCCCAGGGTCCGGGCACCCGGTAGGGGTCGAGACCGATCACGAGGACCCGATGCGCCGCGCTGCTCATCGCGCCACGGTACGCGGGCGTGAGGCGATGGCGCGTGATTTCTGCCGCTGGTTGTTGGTCGCTGGCAAGCCGGTTCGTCCCGGGGGCGGGTGCGCCGTCCGATCAGCCGAAGGCCAGGTGGATGTCGTCGGACGCGTGCGCCCGGTGCGTCGGAGGGTAGCTGTCGGTCGGCCCCGTCGGACTCGGCGGACCGGGCTGATGGACGGCGACGACGGCAGGGTCCAGCCGCAGGACGGCGAACCCCGCCACGGCGCCGGCACCGAAGCCGGGCGCGAAGATGCGCACGGGTTCGCTGACGACTCCGTCGCGGACGGCGTCATGGATGGCCAGAAGGATGCTGGCCGAAGACGTGTTGCCGACCTTCTCGATGTTGAAGTAGAGGCTGTCGGGACTCAACCCGGCGGCCTGCGCCAGCTGTGTCACCATCGTCTTGTTCGCCTGATGCGGAACGACCAGGTCGAGGCTTGCGAGCATCGAGGACGCGACGTGGTCGGGGTCC
>CAYYCE010000067.1:0-10193 GCA_964469635.1 uncultured Kineosporiaceae bacterium | reverse complement strand
CCCCGGGCCAGGCGCATCCAGGTGACCGACAACCGCTCGATGCGGTGGGCCGAGACCCCCAGGCCCAGCAGTTGGGCACGCGAGAGCACGCCGGCCTGGCAACGGGCCAGCTCCATCGCGGCGGACGGCAGATCTCGGCGGGCACGCACCCGGGGAGTATCGGTCGACGGGCACCATGGCGGGAGCCCGCCCGATCCGCCGTTGTGGAAGACGGATGCGCCGTCCACAGGGCTGCCACCGAGAGGGTCGGGCCGGGTTCGCCCCACGAGACGGGGGTGAACCCGGACCGTCCCGGCGACCGTCCCGTCGCAGCGGCGGCGTGGGGCAGGATATGGCCGTGCCGGACGACGAGATCCCCGCCGAGGCGCGCCGCCTCTGGACCGAACTGGCCGAGCAGATCCGCGCCCACCGGTTCGCGTACCACGTCAAGGACGCACCGACCATCGCCGACGGCGAGTTCGACGCCCTGATGCGCGAGCTCGAGCGGCTCGAGCAGACCCATCCGGGGCTGCGTACGCCCGACTCGCCGACCCAGGTGGTCGGGGGCACGTTCTCCACCGACTTCACCGCGGTCGACCACCTCGAACGCATGCTGAGCCTGGACAACGTGTTCAACCCCGGGGAACTGCGCGCCTGGGCCGAGCGGGTCGAGCGCGAGGCCGGCGAGACGGATGGGGCCGGGGCGGGTGGCGTGAGCTATCTGTGCGAGCTGAAGATCGACGGCCTGGCCGTGAATCTGCTCTACCGCGAGGGGGTCCTGGTGCGTGCGGCCACCCGCGGCGACGGCCGCACCGGTGAGGACGTGACCCTCAACGTGCGCGCCATCGCCGGGGTCCCGCACCGGCTGGCCGACGGCGGCGTCCCGGTGCCGCGGGTGGTCGAGGTCCGCGGCGAGGTGTTCTTCCCGGTCGCCGGCTTCGCCGAGCTCAACGCCGCGCTGGTCGAGGTCGGCAGGGCGCCGTTCGCCAACCCCCGCAACGCGGCCGCCGGGTCACTGCGGCAGAAGGATCCTCGGGTGTCGGCCTCCCGCCCGCTACGGCTGCTGGTGCACGGCATCGGCGCGCGCGAGGGATTCGACGTCCTCCGGCAGTCGCAGGCGTATGCGTTGCTGGCCGGTTGGGGGCTGCCGGTCGCCGACAGCTACCGGGTGGTGGACGACATCGCCGCCGTCGAGGCCTTCGTCGCCCACTACGGCGAGCACCGCCACGACCAGGTGCACGAGATCGACGGCGTCGTGGTCAAGGTGGACGACGTGGGGCTGCAACGCCGTCTGGGCGCAACCAGCCGGGCCCCCCGCTGGGCCGTGGCCTTCAAGTACCCCCCCGAGGAGGTCACCACGAAGCTGCTCGACATCCAGGTCAACGTCGGCCGCACCGGTCGAGTGACCCCGTTCGGCGTCATGACCCCGGTGTTCGTCTCCGGCTCGACGGTGTCGATGGCCACGCTGCACAACGCCTCCGAGGTGGTTCGCAAGGGTGTGCTCATCGGCGACACAGTGGTGCTGCGCAAGGCGGGGGACGTCATCCCAGAGATCGTCGGGCCGGTGGTCGAGGCGCGCGACGGCGGCGAACGCGAGTTCGTCATGCCGACCCACTGCCCCTCCTGCGGCACCGAACTGGCCCACGAGAAGGAGGGCGACGCCGACATCCGGTGCCCCAACGCCCGGACCTGCCCGAGCCAGTTGCGCGAGCGGCTGTTCCACGTCGCCGGGCGCGGGGCGTTCGACATCGAGGCACTCGGCTGGGAGGGTGCCCAGGCGCTGCTGGACGCCGGGGCCGACGTCCTGCGCGACGAGGGTGACCTGTTCGACCTCACCGCCGACAGGCTGCTCGCGGTGCCGCTGTACACCAAGCAGGACGGCGAGTTGTCGGCCAACGGGACCCGGCTGCTGGACAACCTCGCCCAGGCCAGGAGCCGGCCGTTGTGGCGGGTGCTGGTCGCGCTGTCGATCCGGCACGTGGGTCCGACGGCGGCCAGGGCACTGGCGCAGGCGATGGGCTCGATCGAGGCGATCCGCGGCGCGGCCATCGAGGAGCTCAGCGCCGTCGACGGCGTCGGCCCGGTGATCGCCGAGGCGGTGCTCGACTGGTTCGCCGTCGACTGGCACGCCTCGATCGTCGAGCGCTGGGCGGCCGCCGGGGTCCGGATGGCCGACGAGAGCGACGCCGCCACGCCGAAGACCCTCGCCGGGCTGACCGTGGTGGTCACCGGGACCCTGGAGAACTACAGCCGGGACGGCGCCAAGGAGGCGATCCTGTCCCGCGGCGGCAAGGCCTCCGGCAGCGTCTCGAAGAAGACCCACTACGTCGTGGTGGGCGCCAACCCGGGCAGCAAGGCGGAGACCGCGGCCCGGCTCGGCGTCCCGATCCTGGACGAAGCGGGGTTCGGGGCGCTGCTGGCGGGCGGCCCGGACGCCGTGGCGACCGCCGCGCCCGACGACGAGTCCTGAGCCACCCGGGGCGGGCGAAACACGGCGGTCACCCGGTCGGCCTAGACTCCCCAGGTGTCCGGTCGGCCCGGACGCCCGTTGTCCTCGTGACCCGATATCCCTGGAGCGTGCATGTCCGCGATCTCCCGCGAGGAGGTCTCCCACCTCGCGATGCTCGCCCGGATCGATCTGTCCGCCGAGGAGCTGGACCGCATGGCCGGCCAGCTCGATGTCATCCTCGACGCGGTGGCCACCGTGCGCGAGGTGGCCGGCGACGACGTCCCGGCGACGTCCCACCCCATGCCGCTGACCAATGTGACCCGCCCCGACGAGGTGCGGCCCGGGCTGAGTCCCGAGCAGGCGCTGTCGGGCGCGCCGGAGTCGGAGCAGCAGCGCTTCCGGGTGCCGCGGATCCTGGAGGAGGACTGAGATGAGCGCGTCGAGCGATCTCACCCGTCGCACCGCCGCCGAGCTGGCCGAGGGCCTGGCCGCCGGCGAGTTCTCCTCGGTCGAGGTGACCACCGCGCACCTGAACCGGATCGCCGAGGTGGACGGCGACGTCCACGCCTACCTGCACGTGGCCGGAAACCGGGCGCTCGCCACGGCCCGCGAGGTGGACGTCGCCCGCTCCGGCGGCGAGAGCCTGCCGACCCTCGCCGGGGTGCCCATCGCGGTCAAGGACGTCATGGCCACCGAGGGCCTGCCGACCACCTGCGGCAGCAGGATCCTCGAGGGTTGGGTGCCGCCGTACGACGCCACCGTCGTCCGCCGGATCAGGGACGCGCGGATGCCGATCCTCGGCAAGACCAACATGGACGAGTTCGCCATGGGGTCCAGCACCGAGCACTCGGCCTACGGCCCGACCCGCAACCCGTGGGACCTGACCCGGATCCCGGGCGGCTCCGGCGGCGGCTCCGCGGCGTCCCTGGCCGCCTTCACCGCGCCGCTGGCCACCGGCACCGACACCGGCGGCTCGATCCGCCAGCCCGCCGCGGTCACCGGCACCGTCGGGGTCAAGCCGACCTACGGCGCGGTCAGTCGGTACGGCCTCGTGGCGCTGGCCTCCAGCCTCGACCAGGCGGGGCCGTGCGGGCGAACGGTGCAGGACGCCGCGTTGTTGCACCAGGTGATGGCCGGGTACGACCCGATGGACTCCACCAGCCTGCCCGGCCCGTATCCGGACGTGGTCGCCGCCGCGCGTCGAGGGGCCGCCGGCTCCCTGGACGGCGTGACCGTGGGCGTCGTCCGGGAACTGGGCGGCGAGGGCTACCAGGCCGGAGTGCGGCGGCGGTTCGACGAGGCGGTGGGCCTGCTCACCGAGGCGGGCGCGAAGGTGGTGGAGGTGAGCTGCCCGAGTTTCAGCGCCGCGCTCGGCGCCTACTACCTGATCCTGCCGAGCGAGGCCAGCTCCAACCTCGCCAAGTACGACGCCATGCGCTACGGGCTGCGGGTCTACCCCGAGGGCGTCGAGGACCCGACGGCCGAGCAGGTGATGGCGGCCAGCCGCGAGGTCGGCTTCGGCGACGAGGTCAAGCGCCGCATCATCCTCGGTACCTACGCGCTGAGTTCGGGCTACTACGACGCGTACTACGGCAGTGCCCAGAAGGTGCGCACGCTGATCCAGCGCGACTTCGCCGCGGCGTTCGAGGTGGCCGACGTGCTGGTCTCCCCGACGGCGCCGACGACGGCGTTCCCGTTGGGCGACAAGCTCGAGGATCCGCTGGCCATGTACCTCAACGACGTCGCCACGATCCCGGCCAACCTGGCCGGCATCCCCGGCATGTCGCTGCCGAGCGGGCTGGCGCCGGAGGACGGTCTGCCCACCGGACTGCAGATCCTGGCGCCGGCCCAGGCCGACGACCGGCTCTATCTGGTGGGCGCCGCACTCGAGGCCGCCCTGACCCTGCGTTGGGGCGGCGCGCTGCTGGACCGGGCCCCGGCGCCGACCCGAGAGGCTGTGTGAGCGAACCCATGACCACGACGATCACCGGCTCCGCGGCGGAGGCCGTGCTGCCCTACCACGAGGCGGTCACCGCCTTCGACCCGGTGCTCGGGCTCGAGGTGCACGTCGAGCTCAACACGGCGACGAAGATGTTCTGCGGCTGCCCGACCGCCTTCGGCGCCGCGCCGAACAGCCAGGTGTGCCCGGTCTGCCTCGGCCTGCCCGGGGCGCTGCCGGTGCTGAACGAGCGCGGCCTCGAGGGCGCCGTCCGGATCGGGCTGGCGCTGAACTGCACCATCGCCGACTGGTGCCGGTTCGCGCGCAAGAACTACTTCTACCCGGACATGCCGAAGAACTTCCAGACCAGCCAGTACGACGAGCCGATCGCCTCGAACGGCCACCTGGACGTCGAGATCGGCGACGGAGCCGACGGCACCGAGATCTTCCGGGTGGAGATCGAGCGGGCCCACATGGAGGAGGACACCGGCAAGTCGCTGCACATGGGCGGGGCGACGGGGCGGATCCACGGCGCCGACCACTCCCTGGTGGACTACAACCGGGCCGGTATCCCGCTGATCGAGATCGTCACCAAACCGATCACCGGGGCGGGCGAACGCGCCCCCGAGGTGGCCCGGGCCTACGTCACCGCGTTGCGGGACCTGCTGCGCGCGTTGGGGGTCAGCGACGTCAAGATGGAGCAGGGCTCGCTGCGCTGCGACGCCAACGTCAGCCTGCGGCCCCGCGCCCAGGGGGCCGAGGCGCAGGCGGCGGTGCCGTTCGGCACCCGCAGCGAGACCAAGAACGTCAACTCGCTGCGCAGCGTCGAGCGGGCCGTCCGCTACGAGATCACCAGGCAGGCCGCGTGGCTGACCTCCGGCGGCCGGGTGGTGCAGGAGACCCGGCACTGGCACGAGGACACCGGGGTGACCACTTCGGGCCGGGAGAAGTCCGACGCCGAGGACTACCGCTACTTCCCCGAGCCGGACCTGGTGCCGATCGCCCCGGATCCGGCGTGGGTCGAGGGGTTGCGCGCCACGTTGCCCGAGCCGCCGGACCGACGTCGGCGCCGGTTGCAGACCGAGTGGGGTTTCACCGAGCTCGAGCTGCGCGACGCGGTCAATGCCGGTGCGCTCGAGGTGATCGAGGCCACGGTGGCGGCCGGGGCGGGCGCGGCCACGGCGCGCAAGTGGTGGCTGGGTGAGCTGGCGCGGCAGGCCAACGCGCGCTCGGTCGAGCTGGCGGAACTGGCGATCACGCCCGCCCAGGTGGCCGAGTTGCAGTCGCTGGTGGACGGCGGCTCGCTGACCGACACCCTGGCCCGGCAGGTGGTCGAACACGTGCTGGCCGGCGAGGGGTCGCCGTCCGAGGTGGTCGCCGCCCGCGGACTGCGGGTGGTCAGCGACGACGGTGCGCTGACCGCGGCGGTGGACCGTGCCATCGCAGGCAATCCGGACGTCGCCGAGAAGGTCCGCGGTGGCAAGGTCGCCGCGATCGGGGCCCTGGTCGGCGCGGTGATGAAGGAGATGCGGGGTCAGGCGGACGCCGCACGGGTCAAGGAGTTGCTGACCGATCGGCTGACCGGCTGAGGCCTCCGTGCGTCAAGATCGGGGCCGGGGGTGCGGGGACGGCGGCACCGGGGCCTAGGCTCCCACCATGGACGACGAACCCTCCGGCACGCCTGTGGTCACCGTGCCGGACGATCGGTGGCTCGGGTTGTGGCGGGACGGCGAGGCGCCGGTCGAGCTTCGGGTGTGGGACCTGTCCACCCCCACCGACCTGGACCCCGAGCTCGTCGTCATGCCCTACGAGGGCGCCGATCGGGTGGCCGGTGCGCTGGCCGGACTGGACCGGCTGCGCGTGGTCCAGTTGCTCACCGCCGGCTACGACCACATCCGCGACCGGTTGCCCGCGGGCGTGACCCTGGCCAATGCGGCGGGTGTGCACGACGCCTCGACCGCCGAGCTCGCCGTGGGTCTGACGATCGCCGCGCAGCGCGGGATCGGCGAGTTCGCCCGGGCCCAGAGCGAGGGCGCGTGGCTGTACTCGAACCGGCCGGCGCTGGCCGACGCCTGGGTGCTGCTCGTGGGCATCGGGGGAGTGGGCTCGGCGATCGCGGCCCGGCTGGCGCCGTTCGAGGTCCTGCTGACCCGGATGGGCCTGCGGGCCCGCGAGGACCCGTACGGGACGGTGCACGGTGTCGAGGAGCTGCCAGATCTGCTGCCGCGACACGACGTGGTGGTGCTCGCCGTTCCGTTCACCGCCGCGACCCGCCACCTGGCGGATGCCGCGTTCCTGGCCGCGATGCCGGACGGCGCGCTGCTGGTCAACGTCTCCCGAGGAGCGGTGGTGGACACCGACGCCCTGCTGGTCGAGCTGACCTCCGGCCGGCTGCGGGCCGCGCTCGACGTCACCGACCCCGAACCGCTGCCGCCGGGACATCCGCTGTGGGCCGCCCCGAACACGCTGATCAGCCCGCACGTCGGCGGTAACACCTCGGCCTTCCCGCCGCGGGCCCGGGCGTTGCTGCGCGACCAGTTGGAGCGGTTCGCCGCGGGGCGGCCGCTGCGGCACGTGGTCGCGGGGTCGGCGCGGCCGGCGCGGCCGGCGCTCGGTCAGCCGGCCGCGCCGGACCGTCCGGGCGGGACCGGCGGCGCCGGGGGCGGGACGGGCACCCCCCCGGTCAGGTAGTGGTTCAGCGCCGGTCCGATCTCGGCCGCGACGATCTCGCGGGGGACCGTGGCGAGGGCCGGCAGCCGCAGCACGTAGCGGGTGAGCAGCAACCCGCCCAGCTGGGATCCGACCAGCGCCACCCGCAGCTCGCGGTGGTCGGGGGCCACCACCGCGGCCAACTGGGCGAGCACCGTGGAGCCGAGCAGGTCGCGTAGCGCCTGGGCGGCCAGTTCGTGCGACAGGCCGGCGCGCAACAGGCCCACGCCGCGCTCCAGGGCTCCGGGCACGGTCTCGTAGACCGTCATGAGGCGAAGCGCCACCGCCCGCCCCAGGTCGGGTTCCTCGGCCAACCCGGCGAAGACGGCGACCGGGTCGACCGGCAGCGCGATCGCCTCGGTCAGCAGCCCGTTCTTGTCGCCGAAGTAGTGGTAGACCAGGGACGGGTCGACCGCGGCGCGGGCGGCGATCGCACGGATCGTGGTGCGCTCGAAGCCCAGGTCGGCGAAGAGTTCCCGCGCCGCGGAGAGGATCGCCTCGCGGGTGTCGGGCCCGCCGGCCGGTCGGCGTCCCCTCGGTGCCCCCCTAGCCACTCGCGGCGTCCAGGTCGCGAGCCAGCACCACCATCCGCTCCTCGATGGTCGCCGGCACCTGCTCGAGCCGGCAGGACAGGCCGGCTCCTGCGAGGATCGTCCGCAGCCTTTCGGGGTCGCCGTCGGCGACGCGGATCGCCCGCCCCGACAGGGCGATCGGCTCACCCGCCCGCTCCAGCGTCGAGAAGGCGCTCGCCCAGTCCTCGACGTGGACGGCGACCGCCGTGGTGTCGCCCACGATGTCGGCCTCGCTGCCCTGGCCGACCAACCGCCCCGCCGACATCAGCAGCAGCCGGTCGCACTGGACCGCCTCCTGCATGTAGTGCGTGGTCACCAGCACCCCGACGCCCCGGTCGGCCTGCTCGCGGATGGTGTCCCACAACGAGGACCGGGCCAGGGCGTCCACGCCGGAGGTGGGCTCGTCGAGGACCAGGACGTCGGGTGAGGGGGCCAGCGCGGCGATGAAGGCGAGCTGACGCTGCAGCCCCAGGGACAGCTCCGCGACCAGGGTGTCGGTGTGCGGGCGGAGGACCTCGGTCAGGGGCGGTGTCGCCGCGCCGTAGGCGTTGGCCGAGAATGCGAGGTTCTGCGCGACCGTCAGGTCGCCGTACAGTCCCAGCCCCTGGGAGACGTAGCCGAGCCGGCTGCGCCGGCGGCGGTCGGGCGGGCCGCCGAGCAGGGCGACGCTGCCCTCGGAGGTGCGCAGCAGTCCCAGCAGCATCCGGATGAGCGTGGTCTTGCCGGCGCCGTTGGCGCCCAGCAGCCCGACCACCTCGCCGGGCTCGACGTGCATGGTGACGTCGTCGACGGCGGTGAACGAACCGAACCGCCGGGTGACCGCGTCGGCCCGCATCAGGGTGGTCATGGTGTGGCCCCCTTCGCGCGGCGCAGCAGCGACAGTGCGATCACGACGTCCTCCAGGTCGGGCTTGACCGCCTCGCCCGTCGCGGGCTCACCGTCCGGCCAGAACTCGCGGAACCGCCGGCCGCGTCGCCACGCCCAGGCCCGGCGGGTGGGGGCCGAGGCCTCGGTCACCGTGCCGCCCGGCGCGGCCAGGACGGTTTCGAGGTCGCCCTGCACCAGGACCGCCCCCCCATCCAGCACCACCAGGTGGGACGCGCGCTCGGCCTCGTCGAGATAGGTAGTCGACATCAGCACCGCGGCGCCGGCCGCGGCGGCCGTGGAGACCAGTCGCCACAGGTCCACCCGGCTCACCGGGTCGACCCCGGTGCTCGGTTCGTCGAGCACCAGCAGGTCGGGCCGGTGGGCCATGGCCATGCAGAACCCGAGTTTGCGGCGCATGCCCCCGGAGAGCTGGGAGGCGAGTCGGTCCGAGGCGGCGGCGAGGCCGGCGCTGGTCAGCAGTTCGGCCCGCCGCCGGGCCAATCGGTCGCCGGACAGGCCGTAGGTGCCGCCGGTGAAGTCCAGGTTCTGGGCCACCGTCAGCGCCGCCCAGCTTCCCACGGAGGCCGGCAGGTAGCCGATCCGCTCGCGTGTGGGTGCCCGCACCGAGCCGGCCTGCAGCTGCACCTCTCCGACGAGCGCGCGGATCAGCGAGGTCTTGCCGGCGCCGTCGCCGCCCACGACCGACACGATGGTGCCCGGCCTCACCGGGACGCTCACGTGGTCGAGGGCGGCCACGTCGCCGTAGCGGACGGTGGCCTCGGTCAGTCCGTAGCTCACGCCGTCGCCACCGGCTCGTCGGCACCCGTCGACCCGCCGGCCACGGGCGATTCGGAGCCGTGGCGGGCGGGTGCCAGATCGCGGCGGAACCGCAGGGTCGCGCCGGTGAAGACGATCAGTGCCATCGCGGTCAGCACCACGAGCGGCAGCCACAGCGAGGACAGTGTGGCGGCCCGCAGCATGACGCCCTGGGAGATCATCGTGAAGTAGGTCAGCGGCAGGAGGTAGCCGATCCAGCGCACCCCGTCGGCCATCGAGGCCAGCGGGAAGATCATGCCCGAGAGCAGGATCTGCGGCAGCAGGAAGAAGAACGCCAGCTGGATCGACTGGCCCGAGGTCTGCGAGACCGTCGAGATGAACACGCCCAGGCCCAGCACGACGAACAGGAAGAGCGCGGCGCCGAGCGCGAACACCAGGGGGTTGCCGTTGAACGGCACGTCGAAGAGCAGGCCGCCGAGCACGGTGATCACGATCATGTCGAGTGAGGCGAGCAGGAAGTAAGGCGTGATCTTGCCCAGGATCACCGTGCTGGGCCGGATCGGCATGACCGCGAGTTGTTCCAGCGTGCCGGCCTCCCGTTCGCGCACCAGGCCGATGCTGGTGATGATCGTGCCGATGAAGGTGAGGATCAGGCCGATGATGGCGGGCACCATGACCCATGAGGTCTTCAGCTCGGGGTTGTAGAGCACCTCGGTCCGCACCTGGTCGCCGAGCTTGTTCAGCACCGAGACGGCCGCCTGGGCGGCGAACAGGTTGGAGCCGTCGACCACCGCCTGCGTCGGGGTCTGCCCGGTGTCCAGCACCACGTCGACGGTGTCGTCACGCAGCAGCAACTCGCCGTCGGCGCGGGTGTGGGAGGGTTCGACCACGGTCGCCTCGA
>CAYYCE010000066.1:0-10222 GCA_964469635.1 uncultured Kineosporiaceae bacterium | reverse complement strand
CGACGATGGGGACGGCCAGGCGCGCCATCCGACTCGACGCCATGGAGGGACCTCCGCAGTGCGGGGGTGCGCGCGGCGCGCACCGGGACAGAGCCTTCCGTGGCTGTCCCGTCATCGGCAGATCGCGGCCGGCCCTTGAGCCGGGGGCGTGCGAGTGGCGGTCACCCAGGGTTAATCCGGCGCCCTCCCGCGCCGATCAGGAGAACGGGTTCCGTGTGTCGTGGAGCCGCAGATCAGGAGAGTCGTGCCCATCGACGTCACGCCGCATCCCGCGCAGGCCGGCGGGAGCTCTGGGCGGATGCGTGCCACCGTGGCCGGGGCCCTGGCGGCCGTGCTGCTGACGGGGGCACTCGTGATGGATCGGACCCGGGCGGCGTTCGTCGCCGACACCGCCAACCCCGCCAGCGACTGGGCCGCCGGCACGGTGGAGATCTCGGACGACGACAGCGGCACCGCCCTGTTCTCGGTCTCCGGCCTGCTGCCGGGCGATTCGGGCGAACAGTGCATCGTCGTCACCTACGTCGGGACCCTGTCGGCGGCCGTCAGGCTCTACGCCGGCTCGGTGACCGGCAGCCTGGGCCCGTACCTCGCCCTCGATGTCGAGGAGGCGACCGTGGGCGGCAACGTCGGCTCGTTCTCCGGTGGCTGCGGCGCCTTCTCCGGCACCTCGATCTACTCCGGGACGGTGGCCGGGCTGTCGGCCTCGGCCTACGACTTCGACCACGGCGTCGGCACCTTCGCCCCGGCGAGTTCCGGGGAGTACCGGGTCTACCGGTTCAGCTACACCTTGGATGCCGCCACGCCCGACACCCAGCAGGGCGCCGGGGCCGACACCACCATCACCTGGGAGGCTCGCAACACGTGAGCCCGCCGCTGCGCCCTGCCCGGCCGACCCCCGGCCACCCGACGCCTCATGCCCCGGCCCACCCGGCCGACGGGCCCCGTGGGAGGAGGTGCCGATGGACGTCGTCCGGAAGATCGCCGCGCCGGTGCTGCAGTTCGCCGCGGTGGCCTACCTGACCGTGATCGCCAGCCTGTTGTTCTGGTCGCACGCCCCCCGGCTCGTCGGCTGGGATCCGCGGGTGGTGCTGACCGGGTCGATGACGCCGGTGATCCAGCCCGGTGACGTGTCGGTGATCGGCCCGGCCACGGTGGGCCCGGCGACCCTTCCCCGGGGACGGGTGGTCCTGGTGAGGGCCCCGCAGATGTCCACCGGGTACTACCTGCACCGGTTGGTCCGCTACGACGCCGACGGGCGGCTGGTCACCCGCGGCGACGCGAACCCCAGCAACGACTCCGTACCCGTCTCACCGGAGGCGGTCCGGGGTCAACTGCGCCTGTTGGTGCCCGTGGTCGGACGACCCGTGGTCTGGCTCGGCGACGGCAACTACGTGGCCCTGGTCCTGGTCGGGGCCGCCACCTGGCTGAGCCTGCTGGGGGTTACGCGGCCCAACCGCGTCCGGGCCCGTCCCGGTGGCGCCGGACCGCCCTAGTTCCAGGGGATGAGGTCGCCGAGGGCCCCCGGGACGAGCAGCCCGTACCCGCCGAGGAGCGCCACCCCCACTCCGATCGCCATCAACAGGGACCCGCCCAGGATGCCCGGCAGGCGGGTGAGCAGCGACGGCCGGCCGCCGACGTCCCGCCGCCACCTGCCCGTCAGCCCGTGCCCGACGAGGACCAGCAGGACACCCGCGGGCAACATCACCGTGCCGGGTCGGTCCTGCACCAACCGGCCCAGGGCGTCCGCGGCGCCGACGGTGTCGGCCAGCCCGCCGATCACCACCGCGACCCCGACGAGCAGGAACGCCAGCCCGAAGTCGCGGGCCGCCGCCCCCGAGTAGCTGAGCCTGGTGCCGCCGTGCCCGCTCTCGAACCGCCCGCGCCGGACGCTGTCGAGTCCGGCGAGCGCGACGGCTGCGCCCACCACGACGATGCCCGGGCCCCGAGTGGGCACCGGCCACCGGTCGGCGGCCGCCATCAGACCCGCGCCCGCGACCAGGAGGAGGATGCCGGCCGACTGGAGTCGACTGAGCTGGGTCTGTCCGACGGCCATGCGGCTCCTTCCCGGGCGACCGTTCCGTGCCGTGCACCATGCCGTTGCCGGGCCGGTCTGACAAGTCCCGCCGACCTCCGCCGATCCTCCGCCGATCCTCCGGCGATCGGCCGGGGAGCCCGGTCAGCCGGGAGCGCCCGTTCCGGCGCGGGCGGTGCGGTCCCGCCGTGCCCGACGGGCCCTCATCGCCGACCGCGCGGGCAACTCCGGCAGTTCGACGCCGTGCAGCGGTCGGCGCGCGCCCGCCGTCCGGCTCGGTCGGCCGGCGGCCATGACGAAGGCGAGGATCCGGGCCACGGCCGTATAGAGCTCGGCGGGGATCTCGTCGCCCAGGTCGCACACCCGGTACAGCAGCCGGGTCAGCGGCTGATCCTCGACCACGGGGACCCGGGCCTCCCGGGCGCGCTCGCGGATCTTCAGGGCCAGCGCCCCGGCACCCCGGGCGATCACGCGCGGCGCCCCCCTGAACGGTTCGTACTTCAGCGCGACGGCGAAGTGCGTCGGGTTGACCAGGACGACGTCCGCCTCGGCCACGGCGCCGAGCATGCGGTTGCGGCTCATCGCCATCTGTTTGGAGCGGATCGCCCCCTTGACCAACGGGTCGCCCTCGCTCTGCTTGTGCTCCTGCTTGATCTCGTGCGGACTCATCCTGAGCTGCTTCATCACGGTGTGGCGCACGTAGCCGTAGTCCAGCAGGGCCAGCAGCAGACCGGTGACCACGGTCCACCACATCAGGGTGGTCATCCCCGAGCGGGCCCGCTCGAAGGTCACCGCCAGCGGCACCAATCCGCCGGCCATCAACTCGGGGATCAGGTTGCGGGCCAGCGACCAGACCACCAGGGCGATCACGATGACCTTGGCCAGGGCCTTGCCCGCCTCCCAGACCGCCTTCGTGCCGAACATGCGCTTGATCCCCTGCTTGGGGTTCATCCGCTTGGCGGTCGGCTTGAGCATCTTGCCGGACGGGTGCACGCCCTGGGCGGCGGCGGCGAGCACCGCGGCCCCGGCCGCCGTCAGGCTGAGCGGGCCCACCGAGGCCAGGACCGCCCACGGCACCCGCGCGAGCACGCCGAGCACGGCCTCGGGGGAGGGCTGCCCGGCGACCTCCGGGAGCAGCGCCAGCAGCTGGACGAACTGGTCGTGCACCGCCGTCACGGTGTGCGGGATCAGGGCCGTCCCGGCGGCGATCGAGACCCAGGTGGAGGCGTCAGGGGTCCGCGGGAACTGGCCCTGCCGGCGCGCGTCCTTGAGGCGTTTCGGCGTGGGCTTCTCGGTCTTGCCCTCGTCCCCGGCCACGGCTCACCCCCCGCCGGCGGCGTGGACCAGGTCGACGACCGTGAGCACGGCCTGGTCGATGGTGGTGCTCAGGGCCTGCGGCAGCCGGGTCATGACCAGGCCCGCCAGCAGCAGCGTGAACATGATCTTCAGGGGGAAGCCGAGCGCGAAGGGGTTGAGCGCCGGGGCGGCACGGGTGAGCAGGCCGAGGGCCACGTCGGCGACCAGCATGGCGGCGATCACGGGGGCTGCGATCTGGATCGCTCCGAGGACCAGTGAGGCGACGTCCGCGGTCACGGCCCGGGCGACCGACTCGCCGTCCAGCATCGTCGTGGGGCCCGTGGCCATCGTGCGGGCCAGGCCGTGCAACACCACCAGGTGTCCCCCCGAGACGAACAGGATGGTGGTCGCGGTGAGCTGGTGGAGCCGCCCCATCACCGAGCTCTGGGCCATCAGCAACGGGTCGAGGGCGGCGGTGATGGTGAACCCGCCGACGAGGTCGAGCAACTCGCCGGCCGACTGGATCGCCGCCACGGCCAGGGCGACGAAGAAGCCCAGGGTCACGCCGACGAGGGCCTCGGCCACCCCGCGCAGCAGCAGCGACAGCGAGTCGAGCGCCGGGGCGTTGCCCTGGGCCAGCGCGGACAGCGGCAGGGCGAGGGCGACGGCCAGCGAGACCCGCGCCCGGGACGGGACGTTCTTGGCGCTGAACGGGGGAGCCACCATGACGAACGCGCCGGTGCGGGCCAGCGCCACCAGGAAGGCGGACAGCAGGCTCTCACCCACGGCCAGGGTGGCGCCGTCCACGGCCGTCGGCCTAGAACACCAGGGACTGGTGGGTCGGCAGCACCATGGCGAACGCGGACACCAGGGCCTGACCGCGCTTGCGCTGGTTCAGGCTGGCCTCGACCCCGACCAGGCCGATGATGTGCCCGGAGTCGTCGAGGGCCTGCAGCAGGGCGTCGGTGTGGCCGCCGCCGCTCCTGCTGATGCACACCGACCCGGGCTGCTCGGCCTGCTGCACCGTTCCGGTCTGGAAGTTCCAGAACACCTTGCGTCCGTCCCGGGACGGGTTGGCGGCCCAGTACGAGGAGAACCAGCGCCGCTTGTTCGACGAGGTCACGTAGCGTCCCTGCATGCAGGTGCCGTTGGGGCACAGCCGGTAGTCCTGGTAGGCGAACCCGATCGCCGCGGTCGTGGTGGGCGTCCCGTAGGAGTTGCGCGCCAGGGGCCCGTAGAAGCGCTGCGCGCGGTAGAGGGTCTTGATCGGGACGGCGGTGCGCAGCGAGGCCCGCGAGCCCAGCGCCCAGCCGTGGGCCTGCGGGTCGCGGGTGACCAGCGTGGCGCCGACGACGCCGCGGACCGAGGTGTCGAGCCGCCACCGCTCGACGGAGCGTCCCCACCGCACGGTCAGCACCGATCCGCTGACCCTCCAACGGCCGGTGGCCCGGGTGCCGCGCCGGCCGGACTGGAAGCCGACGGGCGTGCGGATCGGGCAGTTCCGGCGACACCCCGAGGTGCGGTACCCGCTGGCCGGCTTGGTCCAGCGCGAGTTCCCCTTACCGGAGATGCTGTTCTGTCGCCAGCTCCAGTACTGCTCGACCACCCGGCCGTTGGTCGAGAACTGGTAGGTGGCCAGCCGGACGGCGACCGCTCCCGTCCTGCCGCTGATCACACTGACCACGTAGTTGGCCCGCCCGCCCGGCAGCGAGGCGGCCGAGGCGTCGGCCGCCGTCATCACGGAGCCGGTCAGCGCGAGCACCGATGCGGCGGCGGCCACCCGGAGACGGGACCGGTGGGAGTGCAGTCGGCTCAGGCGGTCGCGGAAACGCATGCGGTGCTCTCCCCGGTGCGACGACATGGTGATGGGTACTTGTCGGCACCCGCGGGGTCGCTGTTGAGCGTGACGAGGGAGGATTCGGTCGTGCGGCGGGCCTCAGGACGGGACGGTGCCGGCCAGCCGGGCGATCGCGTACGGCGCCAGCAGCCGCGCGTAGTCCTGCTCGACGTGGTTGGCGTCGCGGTAGACGACCATCGAGCCGATCTGGGCGTAGCACCACCGGTCGTCGCACAACCGGTCGGTCAGGTCCAGGACGGAGACCTCCGGTGCGTCGGGGCTGCGCATGGCGGTGAGCTGGTCGTCCGGTCGCAGGGCCCGGTCGCGAGGGGTGGAGCAGCCCAGGACGTCGTCCGGGTGTTCGACCAGGCACTTCGGGACGTTGACGTCCGGCCGCGGCGAGTCCGCGATCAGGTGGAGCCGGCGGCCGCCGACGGCCAGTCGCCGCCACGCGGCGACGAATCCGTCCACGGCGGGGTCGGCCAGCGGCTCGCCGGGCACCGAGGTCCACTGGTAGATGTCGGCGCGCATGGCGAGGAAGACGTCGGTGACGGCCGGGTCGGCGACGACGTCCGCGATCGCCGCCCGGGTGAAGGCCTCGCAGGCCAGCTGATAGGTGTGGCCGGTCTCGGAGTCGGGCAGCACCCGGCGGGCCAGCGTCATCGGGCAGGCGCTCTTGGTGTGGACCACGACCTTCCAGCCGAGCCTCTTGCCGACCTCGTCCAGCATCAGCAGCCACTGCGCGGCGTGGGAGTCGCCCAGCACGGCCACGGTCCGTCGCTGCCCGGTCGTGGTGCCGAGCACACAGGTCAGCAGTTCGGGGCTGGCCGCGGTCTGCCGGCACCGTTGCAGCAGCGTGCTCGTCCTGGACTCCTGAGCGATCACCTCCGCGGGGACGACGGGCGGTCCGGTGCCCTCCACCGGCCGGCACCCGGTCGTGTCGTCCAGGCTCTTGGGACCCAGACAGTCCGCGACGGCGGCGGCGCGCGCGGCGGAGGCGGCGATGGCGCTCACCCGGCGTTGTTCGAGCAGCCGGTCGGTCGCGACCTGACCTGCGGTGAAGACGAGCATCCCGGCGGCCGCGAACGCGAAGGCGCGTTGTGGGGCGGCGCCCAGCCACGCTCCGGTGCGTAGCGGCGTCTCGATCCAACTGGTGCTCGCCCGGGCCAGCAGCAGCGTCAGCGCGAGGACCACGAGCTTGTCCGGCCACCGGGCGACGTGGCCGAGCGCGTAGGGGGCCAGCGTGATCAGCGGCCAGTGCCAGAGGTAGACCGCATAGGAGATGTCGCCGAGCCAGGTCGCCGGGCGCAGGGACAGCCACCAGCCGGCGCTCGCCACCGACCCGGACCCGGCGAGGACGGCGGCGGTGGTGCCCAGGACCGGCAGTGTGGCGATCCAGCCGGGGAAGGCCGTCCGCTCGGTGAGGACGGCGGCGGCGGTCACGACGGCGGCCAACCCGAGCCAGCCCATCGCCGTCCGCGCTCCGGCCGGGAACCGATCGGGTCGTCGCATCACCGGGCCCGCCGCGAGGGCCGTGAGCGCCCCCGCGGCGAACTCCCAAGCCCGGGTGAAGGTGCTGAAGTAGGCGGGCGCCTGATCCCGGGCGGTCAGGATCACCGAGGCCGCCAGCGAGGAGGCCGCGACCAGCGCCAGCGCCGCGGCCACCGCCCGGTGTGCTCGGCCGGCCGTGCCCGCGCGGCCGGTGAGGCGGCGGTGGATCAGCAGCGCGAGCAGCAGGAGCAGCGGCCAGACGACGTAGAACTGCTCCTCCACCGACAGCGACCAGTAGTGCTGCACCAGCGTGGGGTCGCCGTCGCGGGCCAGGTAGTCGACGGCGGCCTGCTGCAGTGCCCAGTTCTCGACATACAGTGCGCTGGCGGTGATCTGGGCGAACGCCCCCGGCCACAGGGTCCGCGGCACCAGTCCCACGGTGGTCGCCGCGGCGACCGCGAGAACCAGGAAGGACGCCGGCAGCAACCGCCGGATCCGGCGGGCCCAGAACCGGGGAACGTTCACCCGCCCGGTGGCGTCGATCTCGCGCAGCAGGTGCGAGGTGATCAGGAAGCCCGAGATCACGAAGAAGACGTCCACCCCCACGTAGCCGCCGCTCAGCCGGAGCGGCCAGAGGTGGAAGACCACCACGAGGGTGACCGCGAGCGCCCGCAGCCCCTGGATCTCCGGACGGAAATCGGGGTCGGCCGGGCCGCCGAGCCGGTGGCGGTGCTTCATCGCTCCGGGAGGCTAGCAGCCTCGGATGAGTGCGGCCGCGGCGACCCACGGTGACGCTCGGTCGCCGTCAGCTCGCGTTGAGCAGATCCGGGATGAGCTTGAAGATCTCGGTCGTGAACGAGGTCAGGGTGCGCAGGCACCACGACCCGGTGACCACCAGGACCAGGGCCGAGATCGCGAGTTTGGGCAGGAAGGTCAGCGTCTGCTCCTGGATCTGGGTGGCCGACTGCACGATGGACAGGGTCAGGCCGATGACCAGGGTCGAGATCAGGACCGGACCGGAGATCTTGGCCGCCGTCAGCAGTGCCAGCGCCACGATGTGAATCACGGTGTCGGACATCAGGTCTCCCTGGCTCGGGTCATCGGTAGGTGCCCAGCAGAGTGGTGACGATCAGGGTCCAACCGTCGACCAGGACGAAGAGCAGCAGCTTGAACGGCAACGAGATCAGGGCAGGGGGCAGCATCACCATGCCGAGCGACATCAGGATGGCGCTCACCACGAGGTCGACCACCAGGAACGGCACGAAGACGACGAAGCCGATGATGAAGGCGCCGCGCAACTCGCTGATGACGAAGGCCGGCACCAGGGTGCGCAGGCCGACGTCGTCGCGGGTCTGCGGCAGTTCCTGCCCGGCGGCCTTGGTCATCAGCGCGAGTTCCTCGTCGCGAGTGTGCTTGAGCATGAACTCGCGCAGCGGCGGCGTGCCCGCCTGGTAGGCCTCGGAGGCGGTCTTGGTGCCGTTCAGGTACGGCGCGACGGCGCTCTCCTGGATCGCGTCCACCGTCGGGCCCATCACGAACAGCGACAGGAACAGCGCCAGCCCCACCAGCACCTGATTGGGCGGCACCGACTGGGTGCCCAGGGCGCTGCGGGTCAGCGACAGCACCACGACGATCTTCGTGAAGGCGGTGCACAGCAGCAGCAGGGCCGGGGCCACCCCGAGCACCGTGATCAGCACGATCAGCTGGACGACGCGGCTCGGCTCGCCCGGCACGCTGACGGTGATCGAGGGGTCGGTGGTGCTCGGCGGCGTGGGCGCCGACGGGGTGGGGACGGGCGTCGGCGCGGCGAGCGCGGCCGGTGCGGCGAGCGCGGCGAGCGCGGCGAGCGCGGCCGGTGCGGCGGGGGTCGCCGGTGCGGCGGGGGTCGCCGCCCGCGCGGTGACCGGCGACGCCAGCAGGAACAGGCCCGCGACGACGGCGACCAGCAGTCCTCGGACGACGCGCCCCACGGCTACCGCCGCGCCGTCAGGTCGCGCAGCGCCTCGACGCCCTGGCGCCAGGTGCGGGGGTCGAGCGGCGAGCCGCTGCCCGCGCCGCGCCGGGCGGGACGCCCGGCCAGGGGGGCGGCGACGGTGGGCAGGACCGGACCGCCGCCCGCCTCGGGAGGGGGCGCCGGCGTCGCGGCGTCCATCGTGGTCAGCAGGGAGACCTGGTGGGCGGTGACCCCCAGGACCATGGCGACGCCGCCGACCTCGACCACGGCGAGGCCGGCCTCGCGGGTGAGCCCGACCCGGCCCAGCACCCGGATGCCGGCGCCGGTTCCGGCGCCGGTCCGGCGGGCGATCCGCGCCGCCCCCATGGCCAGGAGCATCACGGCCGCCAGGGACAGGATCACGCGGCCGACCATCGCCAGGTCGTCGGCGGCGTTCACGTCGACCTCATGCGACGTCCTCGGTGACGATCTCCGTGATCCGCAGTCCGAAGCTCTCGTCGACCACGACCACCTCGCCGCGCGCCAGCAGCGTGCCGTTGACCAGGAGATCGGCGGGGGAGCCGGCCAACCGGTCGAGCTCCACCACGTCGCCGGGCGCCAGGGCCAGCAGTTGCCGCACGGTCATCCGAGTGCGGCCGAGCTCGCAGGTGACCTCCATCTCGACGTCCCGGAGCATGTCGATGCCCCAGCTCTGCCCGCCGGGCCTGCCCGCCGCGGCGGGCTTGGCCGCCGCCGGTGCGGTCAGCGGCTGGTCCAGGGCGACGCCGACGAACGCCGCGACGGCGTCCGCCAGCATCAACGGCACCAGCACCGTGACGCCGCTGGCGAGGACCTCGAGGCAGTTCTCGACGGCGATGCCCGTGGGCTCCCCGTCGAGGCGTCCGCCGAGGGCGGTGGCCAGCCCCTCCAGGGCCGGTTTGAGCGCCTGGGCCGGTTCCACGGCCCCGAACGGGGTGTCGGCGAGGGCGTCGACCAGATCCTGCCCGACCACGAGCAGCACCCGGCCCTCGACCGCGGCTCCCAGATAGCCGGTCACGGCGGCTCCGGCCGGGTCGGGCAGTCGCGCCGCCGTCACGTCGTCGCCCGGCACGCCGACGGTCAGCGGGGAGCTGCTGGGGATCTGGGGGAGCGCCTCGGTGACGGCGGCGACCACCTGGCGGGAGGTGCGCGCCCAGGCGTCGCCGTCGGTGCCCGCCCCGTCGGTGTCGGGCACGAGCGGTGAGGCGGAGAAGCTCACGGTGTCTCCTCGGGGTGATGGGTCAGGGTGCGGTGACGATCAGGACGGCGAGCGTGCGACCGGCGGCGCCGGGGATCGCGTGGGCGAACACCGTGGAGGCCGAGGTGATCGCCAGCGGGGCCGTCGTCCGGTGCGGAAAGGTGATCACGTCGCCCACCCCGAGCCGGCCGATTGTCTGGGAGGACATCCGCAGCGGCTCGAACCGGACGGAGACGTCGACGTCCACCTCGGTGAGTCGGCGCTGGGTCTGCGCCGCGGCGGTGGTGCGCACCCGCGCCTGGTCCCGGTTGTCCTGATGGGTGGCCAGCTGCAGCACCGGGGCGAGCATGGCGTAGGGCATGCACAACGAGAGCTGGCTCTCGCGCCGGCCGACCG
>CAYYCE010000065.1:0-10264 GCA_964469635.1 uncultured Kineosporiaceae bacterium | reverse complement strand
GCCGGGCCTGGACCCTGCCCGCCGCTACCGCGTCGCCCGCCGCGACGAGGCCGGGAGCGGCCGGGGCCAGGCGATGCGGCAGCCGCCGTGGTGGCAGCGCGGTGAGACCATGGCCGACGGCGGCCTGCTCGGGGCCGTCGGGTTGCCGGCGCCGCTGCTCAATCCGGGTCAGGCGGTCCTGATCCACCTGACGAGCTGAGCACGAAGCGGCGGAACAGATCGGCCGAGGGCAGTAGCCGCCGCTCGGTCGACCAGGACAGCCCGATGTTGCGGAACGCCCCCGGATCCGCGAGTTCGACGAGCGCGGGGGCGCCGGGGGGGCGCTCGGCGGGGTTCTCGCCCATCGCCGGCAGGATCGACACCCCCAGACCGGCGGCGACCAGGCCTCGCACGGTCGACAGGTCCTCGGCCTCGAAGGCGATCCGGGGGGTGAAGCCGGCTGCGGCACAGAGCTCGTCGTGAAGCTCGCGCAACGACCACTCGCGCGGCAGCACGATGAGGTCCTCCCCGGCCGCGGCCGCGAGCCAGACCGAGGGTCGCCCGGCGAGGGGGTGGTCCGGCGGCACGGCGAGCAGCAGCGGTTCGGAGAACAGCCGGCGCCAGGTGACGGCCCGGTGGCGCGGCCGGCGGGAGGTGAGCTCCAGATCGGCCCGCCCGCCGGCGATCAACGAGGAGCCGAGGGTGTCGTCGGAGTGGGTGAGCCGGAACGAGACGTGCGGGCGGCGGGCCCGGAAGCCGGCGATCAGTTCGGGGACCAGCCACGTGCCCAGCGACAACTGGAAGGCGACGCTGACCGTGCCGGTCTCGGGGTCGACCAGTTGGCTGACCGCCGCGACGCCGTCGTCCAGGGCGTGGATCAGGGCGTCGACGTGCCGTTTGAAGGTGGCGCCGGCGTGGGTCGGGCGCAGCACCCGGCCGGACCTGCGCAGCAGCGGCGCCCCCACCTCGTGCTCCAGCCGGGCCAGCGCCCTCGAGACCGCCGGCTGGCTCACCCGGTACACCTCGCTGACCTCGGTCACGGTGTGGCCGTCGGCGACCTCCTGGAACCAGCGCAGCACGTCGGTCTCCACGATTCATGACTCTAGTGCATGGAAAGCATCAGAAATATCTATTGGACGCATGAGTAGTGGAGGTTCATGCTTGAAACATGAACATCAAGAGCCTGCTTCCCCGCCCCCGTTCCGCGGCCGAGCGCCGGCTCCGCCAGGAGCTGGCCGGCTACGACAGCCCCGCCCACATCGCCGACCTGATGGCCACCGTGGACCGCTACGAGGGTCCCGAGGCCGAGAAGATGCGCTCCATCCTGAGCGGCAATCTCATGCGCACCCATCACCGTTCGAGGCTCGTCCACTGAACCCCGGGCACGCTCGCACAGCGTGATCTCAGGCGGGCATGGGGGCCGCCGGTACCTGACAGAATGGCCCGCATGCCCGCCACCGGAGTCCCCTCGCCGCGCCCGAGGCTGTTCTCGGGGATGCAGCCCACCGCCGACTCGCTCCACCTGGGCAACTATCTCGGTGCGCTGACCTCCTGGGTGGCCCTGCAGGACACCCACGAGACGTTCTACTGCGTCGTCGACCAGCACGCGATCACTGTTCACCAGGATCCCGACGTGCTGCGCCGCCGGGTGCGCGTCACCGCCGCCCAGTTCCTGGCCGCGGGGATCGACCCCGAGCGATCGGTGCTGTTCGTCCAGAGCCATGCCCCCGAACACTCCCAGGCCACCTGGGTGCTCGAGTGCCTGACCGGCTTCGGCGAGGCGAGCCGGATGACCCAGTTCAAGGACAAGTCCCAGCGCGAGGGCGCCGAGCACGCCAGCGTCGGCCTGTTCACCTACCCGATCCTGCAGGCGGCCGACATCCTGCTCTACGACGCCGCCGTGGTTCCCGTCGGCGAGGACCAGCGCCAGCACCTCGAGCTGACCCGCGACCTGGCGCAGCGGTTCAACTCCCGCTTCGGCGAGACGTTCGTCGTGCCCGAGCCCCACATCGTCAGGGCCACCGCGAGGATCCTCGACCTGCAGCGGGTCGACAAGCAGATGAGCAAGTCCCTCGGCGGGTCCGGCTGCCTGTTCCTGCTGGAGGACGTCGGGGCCTCCGCCAAGAAGATCCGGTCGGCGGTGACCGACGCCGGCCGCGAGGTGAGCTACGACCCCGAGCACAAGCCGGGGGTCTCCAACCTGCTCACGATCCTGTCCGCGCTGTCCTCGACCGACGTGGAGACCCTGGAGAAGCGTTTCGAGGGCGCGGGCTACGGCGATCTGAAGAAGGAGGTCGCCGCGGTCTTCACCGCGTTCGCCGCGGGTTTCCAGGAGCGGGTCGACCGTTGGCTCGCGGACCCGGCGGCGCTCGACGACGTCCTCGCCGACGGGGCCCGCAGGGCCCGGGAGCGGGCCGGTGAGCGGCTCGCCGACGTCTACCGCAAGGTCGGATTCGCGTGAGCGTGGCCGGGGAGCCGGCGGAGGCGCGGCCCCCTGGCATGCTGGTGCTCGGCGTGGTGGTCGACGTCCCGGAGCCGCTGGCCGGGCAGTTGCGCCGCCATCGCCGCCGGATCGGCGATCCCCAGGTCGACGCCATCCCCGCGCACGTCACGCTTCTGCCGCCGACCACCGCGCCGGCCGTGGAGGTGGGCGACATCGAGCAGCACCTGAAGGAGGTCGCCGCGTCGGCGACCGCGTTCGACGTCGTCCTCGAGGGGGTCGGGACCTTCCGACCCACCTCCCCGGTGGTCTACGTCCGGGTCGGTGACGGTGAGAGGGACCTGGATGCGTTGCAGCGCGCCGTGCGCAGCGGACCGCTCGACCGCGAACTCGCCTTCCCGTTCCACCCCCACGTCACCGTGGCCCACAAGCTGGACGAGGTGATGCTGGACCGGGCGATGGGGCTGGTGGCCGACTATTCCGGACGCTTCGAGGTCGACTCCTTCCGGCTCTACGAACAGGATCCGGACGGCGTGTGGCTGCCCCGCCGTCGCTTCCCCTTCGGCTGACCGGCGCCGCCGGGCGGGGGCCGGACGTGACAAGCTGGATCCCGATGAAGCGGATCGTGGCCAGGGCGCGGGCCAGCAGACCCATGCGGGTGTGGACCCGGTACGGGCGGGAGCGCGGCAACCTGTTGGCGGGCGGTATCGCCTACGTCGGGTTGTTCTCCATGTTCCCCGCACTGGCGCTGGGTTTCACCGCGTTCGGCCTGGTGCTCGGCGGCGACACCGATCTGCAGCGGCGCGTGGTCGACTACATCAACCAGGCCTTCAGCACCACGGTCATCGGCATGGAGCCGGGCCAGGGGGTCGTCTCCATCGACCAACTCGTCCAGGGCAACGTGCTCGGGGTGACCGGGCTGGTCGCCCTCGGGGTGATGCTGTTCACCGGTCTGGGCTGGATCGACGCACTGCGGCAGGGGATCCGGGCGATGTTCGGGTTGCCACGGCTGGCCAGCCCGATCCTGCACAAGGCCCTGGACGTCCTGGTCCTGCTCGTGATCGGTATCGCCGTGCTGGTCTCGGCGGTGGTCGGGGTGGTGCTCTCCTCGGCGTCCGGCGCGGTGCTGGACCTGATCGGCGTCAATGCTCCGTTCACCCGGCTGCTGATCCAGGTCCTGGCCGAGGTGGCGGTGCTGGTGGTCGACACCGGTCTGTTCCTGATGTTCTTCCGTTTCCTGGCCCGGGCGTGGATCCCGATGCGGGACATGGTGACGGCGGCCGTCATCGGGGCGGTGGGCCTGCACGTGCTGAAGCTGGGTAGCGGGCTGCTCATGCGGCAGGCCTCCAACAACGCCTACCTGGCCACCGCGGCGATCGTGATCGGCCTGCTGCTGTGGTTCAACCTGGTGGCCCGGCTCACGCTGCTGGCCGCATCCTGGGCGGCCGTCACGGCGATCGACCACGATCACGAACCGCAGGACCTGATCGGTGCGGACGCAGGGGACGAGGCGGCCGAGGACGCCGAGGAGGCCGAGGGCGGGGACGACGAGGACGCGCGGGAGCCCGCCGTCGACACCCGGTCCGCCCGAACCGGCCCCGATCGCCTGGGCCTGACTGCCGGCGCCGTCCTCGGCGGCGCCACGGTGGGGCTCGCCGGTGCCCTGACCCGGCTGCGTCGTCGCCACCGGGAGGACGGCTCCTAGCGGCGGACCCGCCGTCCGGCCGACCTGCGTCCCCGCGGGCGTCTGCGCCGGCCGACGGCGGCGGTCACCACCCCTGCGGCGGCCAGCGCCGCCGCGACGGTGGACATCTGGGCGGTGCCCGACCCGCCGGCCCATGCGAGGGCCGTCGGCCGGTGGGCGTCCAGTCCGTTCCCGGCCCTCGCCGCCCCGATGGCCGGGCCCCCGGGCTGATCGCGCGGCGACGGTGTGGGCGAGGTCTCGGCGATCGGCGGCGCGTCCAGGGTCCCGACCGGCCGGACGACCGGCCCGGTGGCGAAGGCCCAGTCCAACAGGGCCGCGGTCGCCCGCCAGGTGTTGGTGTCCGCGCGCAGGATCACCGCCACGTAGCTGTGGCCGTCGCGGGCCGCCGTCCCCACGAAGCTGCCGCCCGCGTGCGAGGTCCAGCCGTTCTTCAGCCCCGTGGCGCCCGGGTAGTTGAACAGCAGCCGGTCGTGGTTCTGGATCTGGAAGCTCGCGCGAGTCCCGCCGCCCAGCGCGGTTCCGGCCGCCGGGAAGGCGTACCTGCGCTGTTGCGCGAGCGCGACGATCCGCGGTTCGGCCAGCGCGGCCCGGGCGAACACCGCGAGGTCGTAGACGCTGGAGACCTGCCCGGGGGCGTCCAGCCCGGAGGTGTTCACGACGTGGGTGTCGGCCGCCCCGAGGGCCCGGGCCCGGCGCTGCAGCGACCGCGCCGCCACCTGCTGGCCGCCCGCCAGTTCGGCCAGGGCGTAGGCGCAGTCGTTGGCGCTGCTCATCAGCAGTCCGTGCCACAGGTCGTCGGCGGTGTACCGGGAACCGGCGACGAGCCCGGCGCGGGTGCCGTCGACGCTCGCGGCGTCCTGCGTGGCGGTGTAGCGCGTCGGCGCCGGCACCGCGTCCATCAGGGCCAGCGCGGTGAGCAGCTTCAACGTGCTGGCCGGGGCCAGCGGAACGTGCGCGTTGCAGGCGGCGAGCACGTCCCCGGTGTCCAGATCGGCCACCAGCCAGGCCGTGGCCCGAAGCGTCGGCGGTGCCGCCGCAGCGTCCGGAAGGTCGGCCTGCAGCCCGTGCGCCCCCAGCCGCGCGCCGCCCACCGCCGAGACGGCGGCCGGCAGCGGCGGTGCCGGGTCCGGCGACGCGGTGACGGTTGCGGCGGCCGGTGCGGCCGTCGCGAAGGGAAACAACTCGGCCGGACAGGCGAACCGTTCGAGCCGCGCGGGCGCCGGGTCCGGCGTGGGCGAACCCGGCAACGGCGAGCCCAACCCCTGCACCATCGCCAGGACGGCGACGGCGAGGTCGGGGATCCGCACGAGTCCACCGTAACCATCCGGTAGCGTCGCCCACGATGAGTGATCTCTTGAGGGGCTTTCACGCCATCGTCCCGGCGGGGGGAGCGGGGACCCGGTTGTGGCCGCTGTCGCGGTCGGGCCACCCCAAATTCCTGCACGACCTTACCGGTTCGGGCCGCACCCTGATCCAGCAGACCTACGACCGGCTGGCCCCACTGGCCGAGTCGGTCACCGTGGTCACCGGGGCCGCCCATGCCCAGGCCGTGGCCGCCCAACTGCCCGGTGTCGCCGAGGCGGACCTGCTCGCCGAGCCCTCGCCCCGGGACTCGATGGCGGCCATCGGCCTGGCCGCGGCGGTGATCGAGGCCCGGCACCCGGGGGCCGTGGTGGGCTCGTTCGCCGCCGATCACGTGATTCGCGACGTCCCCGCCTTCCACGCCGCGCTGGCCGAGGCGGTCGCGGTGGCCCGTGGCGGCGACGTGGTGACGATCGGCATCACCCCCACCAACGCCTCCACGGCGTTCGGCTACATCCGTCCGGGGGAGGCGCTGGGGATCGCCGGCGCCCCCTCGGCCCGGCGGGTGGACCGCTTCGTCGAGAAGCCGGACGCCGCCACAGCCGCCGCCTACGTCGAGCAGGGCTACCGGTGGAACGCCGGAATGTTCCTCGCCCGCGCCGACGTCCTGCTCGGCCGGCTCGCCGAGTACCGCGAGGCGCTGCACGCGGGGCTCGTGGAGATCGCCGCCGCCTGGGACACCCCGCGGCGCTGCGAGGTGCTGGCCCGGATCTGGCCCTCGCTGGAGCGGATCGCCATCGACTACGCCGTGGCCGAACCGGCCGCGGCCGCGGGCCGGGTCGCCGTGGTCCCCGCCGATCCCGGCTGGGACGACATCGGCGACTTCGACGCCCTCTCACTGCTGCCGCCGGGCCACCCCGAGAACCCCGGCATGAAGGTGCTGGGCGATCCCGCCCAGGTGCTCGCCCCCGACGGGGACGGCGTCGTGGTCGCCGGCGGGGGCCGGTTGATCGCCGTCCTCGGGCTGGAGGACGTCGTCGTCGTCGACACCCCGGACGCCGTCCTGGTCACCACCCGCTCCCGCGCCCAGGACGTGAAGTCGCTGGTGGCCCGGTTGCAGGCGCAGGAGCGGCGCGACCTGCTGTGACTTGATGCACCAGTGGTCCCACGCCGGGACTCCTCGACGTCGGTAGCCTCGACTCCCGGAGTCCGGTACCCACTCAGGAGGCGGCAATGAGTCAGGCAGGCGCAGCGGGCGAGGCCCAGACCACGACGGAATCGGGCCTGCCGATGAAGCCGCTGTACGGTCCGGAGGACCTCGGCTCCTTCGACCCGGCGACCGCGCTCGGGAGGCCCGGCGAGTATCCCTACACCCGGGGGCCCTACCCCTCGATGTACACCGGCCGGCCGTGGACCATGCGGCAGTACGCCGGGTTCGGCAACGCCCGGGAGTCCAACGAGCGGTACCACCAGCTCGTCAACGCCGGCACCGGCGGTCTGTCCGTGGCCTTCGACCTGCCCACGCAGATGGGGTACGACTCCGACGACCCGATGGTCTCCGGGGAGGTCGGCAAGGTCGGCGTCGCCATCGACTCGGTGGACGACATGAAGATCCTGTTCGGCGGTCTGCCGCTGGACCAGGTGTCCACGTCGATGACGATCAACGCCCCGGCGGCCGTGCTGCTGCTGATGTACCAGCTCGTCGCCGAGGGCCAGGGGGTCGACACCACCAAGCTGGCCGGCACCATCCAGAACGACGTGCTCAAGGAGTACATCGCCCGCGGCACCTACATCTACCCGCCGAAGGCCTCGCTGCGACTGATCAGCGACATCTTCGCCTACTGCCGCACCGAGATGCCGCGCTGGAACACCATCTCCATCTCCGGCTACCACATGGCCGAGGCGGGGGCCACGCCCGCGCAGGAGATCGCGTTCACCCTGGCGAACGCCAAGGAGTACGTGCGCGCGGCCCAGGCCGCGGGGCTGACCGTCGACGACATCGGCCCGCGACTGTCGTTCTTCTTCGTGGCCCGCACCACGCTGCTGGAGGAGATCGCCAAGTTCAGGGCCGCCCGGCGGGTCTGGTCCCGGATCGTCCAGGAGGAGTTCGGCTCGACCAACCCGAAGAGCCAGATGCTCCGATTCCACACCCAGACCGCCGGTGTCCAGCTCACCGCCCAGCAGCCCGAGGTCAACATGATCCGGGTCGCTCTGCAGGGCCTGGGCGCGGTCCTGGGCGGCACCCAGAGCCTGCACACCAACTCCTACGACGAGGCGATCGCGCTGCCCTCGGAGAAGGCCGCCCGGCTGGCGCTGCGGACCCAGCAGGTCATCGCCTTCGAGTCCGACGTGTGCAAGACCGTCGACCCGTTCGCCGGGTCGTACGTCATCGAGTCGCTGACCGACGACCTCGAGGAAGCGATCATGGACCTGATCGGTCAGGTCGAGGAGCGCGGCGGCGCCGTGGCGGCCATCGAGCAAGGCTTCCAGAAGAACGAGATCGAGCGCTCGGCCTACACCGTGACCCAGCAGATCGACTCCGGGGAGCGGGCCGTGGTCGGGGTCAACAGGTTCACCCTGGACGCCGAGGAGCACTACGACCCGTTGCGGGTCGACCCGGCGATCGAGACCGAGCAGCGCGAGGCCCTGGCCCGGTTGCGCTCCGAGCGCGACGACGCCGCGGTGACCGCGGGCCTCGACGCACTGCGGGCGGCGGCCGAGGGCAGCGACAATCTGCTCGCCCCGATGAAGCAGGCCCTGGCCGCGCGGGCGACCATCGGCGAGGTGAGCAACTCGCTGCGGGACGTCTGGGGGACCTACAGCCCGCCGGACAAGTTCTGAGGAGCCTTCGCCGGGACGAGGGCTAGTTTGTCTGAGGTGACGCATGCATCGTTGTCCGACCTCATCGCGCCCCTCGGCGACGAACTGGTGGCGTTCCGCCGCGATCTGCACGCCCATCCGGAAGTCGGCCATCACGAGTTCCGCAGCACCCAGCGGGTGGCCGAGCGGCTGACCCGGGCCGGGCTCGAACCGCAACTGCTGCCCGGTACCGGTCTGGTGTGCGACATCGGCCGGCCGGGTGGCCGCACCATCGCGCTGCGGGCCGACCTCGATGCGCTGCCGCTGCCCGAGGAGACCGGGTTGCCGTTCGCCTCCACCGTCGAGGGGGTCAGTCACGCCTGCGGCCACGACGTCCACGCCACGGTCCTGCTGGGGGCCGCCCTGGCGCTGGCCGAGATCGACGTCACCGATCCGCTGCCCGGCCGGGTCCGGCTCGTCTTCCAGCCGGCCGAGGAGGTCACCCCGGGCGGGGCGCTCACCGTCATCGCGAGCGGGGGGCTGGACGGCGTCGAGCGCGCCTACGCGTTGCACTGCGACCCCAGCCGCGACGTCGGCGTCCTCGGCGTGCGCGGCGGGCCCATCACCTCGGCCTCGGACTCGATCGTGGTGCGCCTCGAGGGGGCCGGCGGGCACACTTCTCGCCCCCACGTCACCGGCGACCTGGTGTTCGCCCTCGCCCAGGTGGTCACCCAGGTGCCCGCCATCCTGTCCCGCCGGCTCGACCCCCGCGCCGGCATCGCCATGGTCTGGGGACGGATCCGGGCCGGCGGCGCCCCGAACGCCATCCCGCGCTCCGGTGAGGTGGCGGGCACCTTCCGGTGCCTGGACACCGCCGTGTGGGCCCGGGCCGGGTCGCTGATCACCGACGCCGTCCACGAGGTGGTCTCACCCTATGGGGTGCGCGCGGAGGTGAGCCACATCCGCGGTGTCCCGCCCACGGTGAACGACCCCGACGCCGTCCTGCTGGTCGAGGAGGCCGTCCAGGCCGAGCTCGGCCAGGGCAGCGTGGTGTTGGCCGAGCAGTCCCTGGGCGGGGAGGACTTCGGCTGGATGCTCGAGAAGGTGCCCGGCGCCATGATGCGGCTGGGGACGCGTACCCCGGGCGGGCGCACCTACGACCTGCACCAGGGCGACCTGATCGTCGACGAGGAGGCGATCACCGCTGGTGCCCGGGTGCTGGCGTCGGTGGCCCTGCGGGACCTGCGGCGCGGTCACTGAGCCAGGCAACGGTCCGATCACGGTTCGGCCACCAGATGCGGGCCTGCACCGCTTTCGGGCCGCGATGCGGCTAATCTGCGGCAACCGTGTCCCGTACCCGACCGGGTAGAGCTCTTGGGGCAGTCGAGATCGAAGGAGACACCCTTGCGCCGGGTGAGCAGTCTTGTCGCGGTGATGGCCGCGGCGTCCATGGCCCTAGCCGCCTGTGGCGGCGGCAGCAGCACCTCGTCCAGTTCCTCGGAGTCCAGCAGCGGCTCGGGCGGCGAGAAGATCCAGGTCGGCCTCGCCTACGACATCGGCGGCCGGGGGGACAAGTCGTTCAACGACTCCGCCGCCGCGGGCCTGGACAAGGCCAAGACCGAGTTCGGCATCCAGACCAAGGAGCTCGAGGCCGCCACCGGTGAGACCGACGCGGCCAAGGAGGAGCGGCTGCGGTTGCTCGCCTCCGGGGGCTACGACCCGGTGATCGGGATCGGGTTCGCCTACGCGGCCGCCCTGAAGAAGGTGGCGGCGGAGTTCCCCGACACCCACTTCGCGATCGTGGACGACGCCTCCTTCGAGGCGCCGAACGTGGCCAACCTGGTGTTCGCCGAGCAGGAGGGCTCCTACCTGGTCGGCGTGATGGCGGCACAGGCTTCCAAGACCGGCGACATCGGTTTCGTCGGCGGCGTCGACGTCCCGCTGATCCACAAGTTCGAGGCGGGGTACGCGGCCGGCGCCAAGTCGGTCAACGCGGACATCAAGGTTCAGGTCAAGTACCTGACCCAGCCGCCGGACTT
>CAYYCE010000064.1:0-10270 GCA_964469635.1 uncultured Kineosporiaceae bacterium | reverse complement strand
GCACAACGGTTCATCCCTCTCTTCTCGCTCGAGATCGGCAGCGGCTTGGAACGGAGTGGGCGCCGACGTGTCGCCGTTCGTGCCGTCCGATGGTTGTTCCCTAGGTGGAGCCGCTGGTTGAGCGAAGCCCCCGCAACGGACGTACTGGGGTCCGCGCCGATTTCCGCAGCGCAGTGGTGAGGTGGATCCGGTGTCGCAGGAAGACTGCCACGTCCTCTCCTTCAACGCCATTCGGGTCCAGCGCAGCCTCAGACCTCCGGAAGTAGTGCCGGGCTGACTGTTGAGATTTAGGCCGGCGTGACCTGGTAGGTGATGGCGCGGGGGTCGCCTGGGATGCGCGCCGGGGTGTGGTTCAGCTCCTCGGCGAGCAACTGCAGGGCGCGGGCGACGCGGGGGCTGTTGGGCCGGTCCAGGTTGACGGTGATCGCGGTCGTGCCGTAGGTGATCTGTCCGCCTTGGTGGAGCAGGTGGCGGGTGATGGCGCGGTACTCGTTCGGGTCGGCCAGGTAGGTGTTGAGGTGCTCGGCGAGCCACGCTTCGGCATTGAACGCAAGGAGTCGCAGCACCATCTGCAGGCCGCGGCGGGCCAGCACGGGTCGGGCGCGTTTCGCGTCGGGGTCCAGCTCGGTCGCGAGCACTTTGGCCGGGATCGGCTTCAGCGCGGCCTTGGCCTCGGCCAACGCCTTGTGGGCGTCCCGGATCCGGGCGTGGGCGCCGGGCAGTGCCTTGTTGAGCTGTTTCGGGGTGCCGCTGCTGTTCAGCAGCTGCGGCAGCGCCCGTTCCGCGGCGGCCAGTTCGGCCTCGGCGTCCTTGACCTGTTTTCGGGCGGTGACGCGGGCCGGGTTGGCCACCTTGCGGGGGTCCGGGCCGATGTCCATCCGGTAGTCGGCCAGCGCGTCGATACCGTTGTGGGCGGAGGCGTATTTGAACATGTTCTCGATCCGCCACCGGGACCGCAGCCAGCACAGCAGGTCTGCGCCCGTGCTGGTCATCTCGGAGGTCAGGACCTGCAGCACCGGCCGGTCGTCCTGGTACAGGGTCAGCTGCCGGGCCTGCCCGTACCCCTTCAGCTGGATGGTCTCGTCGGCCAGGACCACGGTGACCCGTGTGCCGTCGCGGACCGTCCACGACCGTTTCGGGGTGGCGGACGCCTCGGCGAGTGGGGCGCGTCGGTAGGTGACCCAGTGGGCGCCCGCGGCGCGGCAGGCGGTGAAGACGGCCGGGTACGCGCCGCCCCGGTCGAACCCCAACAAGACCGGGGCGTGCGGGCCGATCACCTCACGCAGTTGGGCCAGCACACCGGGCAGCGTCGTGGACAGGCCGGTCGGCTCACCACTGCCGAAGACCACGGCCCGGCCGCGGGCATCAACGAGGAGGGTGTCGTCCCGGCCGGGCTGGGCGTGCCGGCGTTTGGTGTTCCAGCCCTTGCCGACCGGCCGGGCGCCGGCGTAGGGCACGAAGTGGTCATCGACGAAGTACACCGGGTCCCCGGCCGGGTCCGCGGCGAGCATCCCGGCGGCGAACGCGCGCTGCAGCTGCAGCGGGTCGGTGCCCTCAGCCAGCGCGGCGAGCCGGGTCCGTAGGCTCTTCAGCTCCGGGACGATCGCCAGAGCGAGGGCGGCGCCGGCCTGCTCCCGGCGCAGGTGTTTGGCTCCCTCGATGGTGTCGGTCCCGAGCGCGAACCCGAGCGTCGCGGTGGACAGGACCGCGAGGTCGTCGTAGCGGCGGGCCGGGCCACCGGTCAGCGTGGCGAAGATCGACTCGGCGCCGACCCGGTCCAGGTAGGCGTGCAGCAGCATCGCCCCCGCGTACCGACACGAGCGCGTCCCGGTACCGATCCGGGCCGAACCCGTGAACACCGTTGCCGCACCGGCCTGCTCGGCCGCCGCGTCGACCGGCTGCCCGACCGGCGGCTCGACCGGCTGCTCGACCGGCGGCTCGACCGGCGGCTCGACCGGCGGCTCGGTGGGCTGCTCGGTGGGCTCGGGCAGCGTCTGCTGGACAGGGGCCGGGCCGAGGCGGGCGAGCAGCTCGCTGATCACCGACTGGGCCACCCCGAGCTGGTCGGCGATGGCCTGCTGGCTGCGTCCCTGCCCCGCCCAGGCCCGGGCTTGGCTCACCTGCCGGTCGGACAGTTTGGGCGGGCGGCCCCGGCGGCGCACGAGACCGGCGGACCCGGCCGCCTTGGCCCGGCCCCGCAGGATGGAGACGTAGGTGGCGGACAGCCCGAACACGGCTGCGACCTCATCGATGCGGCGCCCGGCGTCAGTCAACGCCACGATTGCCAGGTTGCGCATCCCGGTGTCATCGTCGTCGTAGCGGTAGAGCAGTAAGCGTCCGCAGGTGACCAGGACCTGCCCGTCGTCGCTGGCGTGCAGGCGCAGCAGGGCCGGCTCCGGCATGCCGTCCAGCGTGGTCAGATCCATCCACACAGCCTATCAGATCTTAACTGTTTTCCGATGATACTTCGCAAAGAGAAAGCCCCGATCACAGGGCTGGTCGGTCAGCTACTTCCGGAGGTCTGAGACTCGCTACGACAGGAAGACTGTCACACTGCTGTCACCGGACGGTGCTCGGTTGAAAATCGGGCAGCCCGGGGGGGAATCGGCCCTGAACGGGGTCAACGTGGAGGGTGTTGGTTGATCCAGACCTCGTTGCGGATCTGGGGTGGTCGCGGTCGTGTGGCGAATCGTTCGGGATGCTGCTCCCAGGCGCGGTCGAGGGTCATGGCGCGGGCGTCGTCGATGGCGCCGTAGGTCCCTTGATGGACCGATGCCGGCGCCGGGTCTGTCAGGAGTCCTGGGGCCTCGGAGAAGGGTTGTCATTCGACACCCGCGGTCGGGAGTGCGATCTGGTGATGCCCAGGTCCGAGAGCAGCGCGGAGACAGGTTTGGACGTCATCGATGTGCCCCGGCATGGACTGTGTGGGGTGCGGATCCGTTGTCGATGATGGCGCCGTCGATGAAGTCGGCTGCGACGATGGAGTCCTCGGCCGCGCAGACCAGATACCCCGGGCTGTAGCGCGAGTAGCTGTCGATCAACGCGTACAGGTGGAACCAGAGGCCCTTGGCCGGGCCCCGCAGATTCGTGATGTCCCAACTCCAGACTTGCGAGGGGCCGGTGGCCACGAGCTCGGGTTTGACCTTCGCCGGATGGGACGCGAGCCGGCGCCGTTCGCGGGTCTGCCCCGCAGCTCTGGCGATCCGGTACATGCTCGACATCGAGCAGTGATACCGGTCCTCGTCGAGCTCACGGGCCCGGACCTGACAGATCGACAACTCCGAGTACTGCTCGGAGTTGATCACCGCCAGCACGTTCGCCCGTTCCTCGGCCGACAGCGTCGAGGGCGGTGTAGCCCGCTCGGACTGGGGCACCGGTGCCGTCTTGGCCAGCGGCCGGTTCACGCGCCGGTCGTGGCTGGCCCGGGACCTGCCGGTCAGCCGGCAGGCCACGACCACGGTGACCGACAACGCGATCAACGCAGTGAACGCCTCGTCCAAGATCGTCTTGGCGCTCATCGCCGGCTCCTCGTGGCCGGCTGGCTCTCGTCGCTGCTCATCGAGAGCAGCTCCAAGAGCCTGTGCGCTTTTCCCATCACCTCCAGAGCTGCCTGCGTCTGCTCCAACTGCCGTGACAGCCGAGCGTTCTCGGCCTCCAACTTCACCGTCCGCGCCGAGGCAGCAGATGCCTTCGACCTGGGTTGACGCTCCCTGCGATACGACACGCCAGCCGCCGCCGCGTCGCGGGCCTTGGCCCACTCCGCGACCTGCGTCTGATAGAGACCCTCACGCCGCAGCACCGCGGACTTCTCGCCATGCTCAGCGGTCTCGTACTCAGCCAGGATCCGGGCACGGTACTCCGCGGTGAACGACCGCCGCGTCGGCTTCGGAGCCGGATCACCACCACCAGCAATCGACGGTCCCGGGGAATGTGGATTCAACATCATCACGTCCGATCCCCGCCCTCAATCAGGCCACCCCACAACACGCGGGGTGTCTCATCTCAGCCGGACAGAGAGGGGTCGCAGTCCTTCGGCTTGAGTGTCGCAGCCGCCCTGGGGAGGCCAAGCCCTTACCGCACTGAAGCGGAACGTGTTCAACTCAGGGGAGACGACGGGCGTGCAGTGCGGGAGAATCCGCCGCGCCTGTATCCCACCACTCCTCAAGGTTTGCCCGGACGGTGAGTACAAAGGAGGCGGCGTCGAGCAGCACCACGTCGGCGGCGGGGATCTCGTACGTGATCTCCCAACGTTGGCGGTCCGCCCCAGCGGTCACCCGCATCAACAGCCGGTCACGCCCCGAACCTCCGTTCACCGACGTGACGACCAGACCGCGCGGCCGACTCGAGTCGAGTTCACGCGAGAGAAGCCGGGGCAGATCGGCCGCGGGAACGGGCAAGCCGCTTGAGCCAGAGTCGACCATGGGTGGTCAGATGTTCTGGATGACGGCGCAGTCGGTGCGGTACGTGGTCGCCTCCGCTATCGACGGGGCGGCGCGGTTGGGCGCTATCACAATGCCCCCGCTGGGCGAGTAGTACGCCCGGAACAGCTCATGACACGACCCGTCGAAGAGGGCGAATATCTTGCTGCCTCCGTCCTGCTGTAGGTCGGTGACCTTCTCACCGCGGGCGATGGTCAGGGCGATCATCGAGTCGAAGGTCGCGTTCCATCGTGGCTTGATGTGTACGAAACCCCATGTCGAGGTACCGCAGCGCAGGGCCAACTGCTGGGATCCGTAGGTGTAGGTCTTGACCAGCGAGACCTGCGACCGTCCATTGCAGTACGACGCAGACCCGCTGGCAAGCGACGGTGAGGCGCCGGCGACGAGGAACCCCAGCACCGCGACCAGCGTTGCCACCACTCGACGGGCGCTGATCCCCGATCCCACCCGACTCGGGCTCCATGGAACCCCATGACTTGCTCCTCGCCTTTGATCCGTAGTCCGACCGTTGAGTGATCAAACCAGCACCGCCTCGGGCTGGCAAGGCCATGGTTGGGGGCGTGCCCCTCGACGGCGTCGCCGCACTGGTGGCCAGCATGAGCCGGCCAGCCAATGACGGTCGAGGACCTGGTCAGCTTCGCCGGAGCAGGTGGAGCACCGACTCGTAGTACTCCGTTGTCCGGCCCCGGATGCGTTGTCTTGCCAGGGGATTGATGGTGCCGGGTCCGGGTTGCACCGTGCTTGCTCGCGCTCATCGGCATGGCAGCTCCCGCCCGACGAGTGCTGCATCACATCGTGCAGCAGGACCTGGCGACCGAGGAGTCCTCAGGGCGGTGGCCGGCGACGCTGGCCTTCCTTGCCGAAGCCGGGCTGGCACTCGAGGACGTCGAGACCGCAGCTTTGCTGCGACCCCGCTTGGACGAGTATGCGGGCCACAACCTGGTGATGGGAGTCTCCACCGCAGTGTTCGGGGCCGCCGACCGGTACCGCGGGGCCATCGACTCACTGCTGGGCCGGGGGACTACTGACACGCATTTCGGCCGGGCCCTCGACCTCGAGGTCACGACCGGGTCGGTGCTGCATCAGGCGCACACGCTGGCGGCGTGGTCGGTCCATGCTCGCAGGGTCGGCGCCCAGGCGCGGTCTCGGTCGCTGGATCGAGCGCCCCGCTGGCTCGCCGTCCCGCAAGGTATGACGCGAGTGCTCGCCGCACTCGTCGAACCGCCGAAGGGGGCAGTTCACGGCCTGTATCCGGCCGGTCTGACCGACCGGGAGGTCGAGGTGATGCGGCTGCTCGACGAAGGGCCGAGCAACCGCGAGATCGCCCGGCGGCTGGTCATCAGCGAGAGCGCCGCAGCCAACCACGTCCGCGGCATCCTGCTCAAGACCGGCAGCGAGAACCGCACCCAGGCAGCCAGGTTCGCCGCCCACCACGGGCTGCTCACCGACTGACGTCGCTCGGGTCGGCTCGATCGGTCAACCCTCGATCGGTGCCAGGCGCCCGTCGGACTCGACCCGATGGTCGACCTGGATGATGGCGTCGGCGGGCAGGCCCGCGCGCTCGGCGGCCCGCCGGATGGCGGTCTCCGAGACGGCCTCGTACAGGCAGAAGGTCTTGCGGCGGTCGGCCGAGAGGAACGAGTACAACCACCGCAACTCTTCCTCGTCGTTGATGCGGTTGACCCTTCGGCGGCGTCGACCGTCGGCTCGAACGCCGCTGCGTAGCGTCGCTCAATCATGAAGATGGGCACGGCACACTCCTTCCACCTCGATAGAGCCATTGTCGTCACGGTCGAATGGCTTTCGGAGTAGGCATTTCTGGTCATGTGTCGTCGTCGTTCCGTCGGCAGGGTGGTCTTGCGCAGCAATCATCCAGGTCCGATCCCAGGGATCGGCGTCCGACACCGTTCGAGGAGCTCATCATGCGCCATGCCCATACCGTCGCCGTCGCCGTCTGTCTGACGGCGCTTGTCGTGCCCGCCACCGCCGAAGCCGCCGTCACGGCGTCCACCTCATGCCGTCATCAGGCGCGGCTGCTGGCCGCCGGCCTTTCTGGCAGCGTCGGTAGCGCCGTCGGCCCCGACGGCGCCCTCTACGTCGCTGAAGGTGGGGCCGGTCGAATCTCTCGGGTCGACCGAAGGACGGGGCGGACCAGCGTATTCGCGACCGGGCTTCCGGCCCGGGCGATCCCGGGGCTGGGGGGCGTCATGGACGTCGCCTTCATCGGTGGCACCGCCTATGCGCTGGTGACCTTGGTCAGCCCCGATGTGGGTGGCACCGCCGTCGACGGAATCTACCGGGTAGACGGTGCGGGTTCCTTCACGGTGGTGGCCGACCTCGGCCAGTGGTCGCTGGCGCACCCGCCGGCGACCGCATACTTCGTACCGACCGGGTTGCAGTTCGCCCTGCAGGCCTACCACGGCGGCTTCCTGGTCACCGACGGGCACCACAACCGGGTGCTGCAGGTGACGCTCGCCGGCGGCATCTCACAGGTCGCCACCCTCGACAACGTCGTCCCGACCGGGCTGGACGTTCGGGGCAGGTCCGTGGTGCTGGCCGAGGCGGGCCCGGTTCCGCACCTGCCGCAGGACGGTGCCGTCGTCTCGCTCACGACAAGGACCGGCGCGGTGCGGCCGGTCGCCTCGGGCGCCCCGTTGCTCGTCGACGTCGAGTTCGGGCCGGACGGGCATCTCTTCGCGCTGTCCCAGGGTTACTTCACCCCTGGCGGAGACCCTGGCTCGCCGGCGGACCCCGGCACCGGCTCGCTGGAGCGGGTCACCGCCGGCGGCGGCATGGCGGCGATCACCACCGGGCTGAACCAGCCGACCTCGCTCGAGATCGTCGGCAGCACGGCCTATGTCATTACCCTCGACGGCAAGGTCTGGCGGATCGACGACATCGCCTGAGCCCTGGCTTCGTCAGGTGGCCAATGCGGCAACGTGGGCGGCCAGCCAGCCCTGGGCGCCAACGTTCTGCAGGCGGCGCCGGCCGCCGCGCCTTCACCCATTCGGCGTAGCGCCTGGGGAAGGCACTGCCCGGTCAGCTCGACCGCTCGGGCCCGTAGGGTGGCGTCGACCTCGTGGATGTCGAGCCAGCGGTGCCAGCGGGCGACCCGGGCGACCCCGGCCCATAGGCGGTGCCAGCGACGAAGGCGAGGTCCATGACGACCGCCGCGGACCGCAAGCCACGCCGGCGCCGACGTTGACCCGTCCGAGCCGCGGTGCGAGCCGGTCCAGTTCGCCGGGGGACATCCCCCGAGGGTGGACAGGTAGGCTGCTGGCCCTCGTGCGGCTCTAGGGTGGCCAGGTCGAGGAAGACAGTAGCCCCGCGCCGACGTGCCCGCCCCTGCAGCGGTGCCGCGATGAGGTTACCCAGGCCGCCGGTCTGAAGCGTGTCCTGGGAGGGGAAGAGCCTGTCGTAGCTGGACCGGCTCATCCGTCCGCGGACCGCGGTCGCTTCACGCAGCAACCCGCTGGCGACCAGGCGGGCCAGCGCTGCCGGTACGCCGAGGGCGGGCTCGCGGTCCAGACCCTGGACTGAGCCCCGCACCGTCGCGGGTCGAGCTCACGCTCATCGGCAAGGATCGAACACGCGCACCCCGCGGCAAGCGTACGGCCGCGACAGCGGCATGGGCGGACGGCCGCGACAGCGGCAAGAGCGGACGCCATGGTCACTGCTCTTGCTCTCGTTCGCTCCTTTCGGCCTCGAGGCGCAGCTCCCTCTCCCAGTTCTGTTCCGGACGTCGGATCATCATCCACAGCCCAAGAGGGACAAGCCCAATGGCCAAGAGCAACATCACCACTCGAAACATCACATCGCGCGGTCGTGTCCCGTCGATCACGCCCCTGTTCAGCCACACCAGTGAGGCGCCCAGAGGCCATGACGAGCAACCACGCCCCAACCCCGAAACTGCGCAGCGGCCTGGGGCCGATGCTGAGGCTCCCGACGATGACCGTCGCTGAGAGAGCGAACAGCCCGAGGCCAAGCAAGAACACGGCACTTGCCCGGTCCGCCCTGTTGGACCATGCCCCCACCAGCGCACTGACCGCGAGGAGCCCACAGACCGCAACCACGACGCGATGCCGCAGTACGGGAGATATGACGGCCGAACGGCCATGGCGAGCCATGGCACCAGATGCTGCCATCCGCTCCCAAGACCCGGTGTACGCGGTGGGCGGCAAAGTCGGACGCAGGACCGCCTAGGGTCTCGCTTGGGGGTGGGACTCATGACGAAGCCGGAGGAGCCCCCAGCCGGCCGCGCAGAGCCCCAGCACCAGAAGGAAGGCACCCACCCACCAGGCGGGGGCCGCCGCGTCACGGCACGCCGCGCTGCTGCGAGCGATCACGGCGAGCGCTTGGTTGCCCTCTGATGCTCGGAAGGACATTCCGGGCCCGAAGCTGTAGACGCGGGCGCCGCAGTTGTGGCCGTCGGCCGTGAGCGGCACCCACTGGTGCCACAGCATGCCCCAGGCGAGAAGGGCGACGACGCCGAGCCCAAGGAGCACGCGAGTTGCCCTCACCGTTGTCATCCCGCTCCTGGATCGACCGCGCGGCCCTTGGGGTGGATGCTAGTGCTCCCGCAGCGGTCAGGGAGAACGGGCGCCGAGGTCGGCGCGATGGTCAGGTGGCCGCGATGGTGATGGGTCGGGCCATGTGTTCCGCCAGGGCGCCCAGGTCGCGGGGGTCGCTGGTCAAGACGATGGGGTCCGGGTGCAGGCAGGCGAAGGCGGCAACGATGGCGTCCACGGCCGAGATGGTCGAGGCTCTTCCCGTCGCAGTGCGCAATCGGGCGGCCTCACGGGACATCGGTTCGTCGGTGTCGCGGATCTTGCAGGTCCGCAGCAGGTGGTTGGCGTGGAAGTCGCGGCGTGCGTCTCCGGTCAGGGTCTCAACCAGGACGACCGCGGGCACCTGCGGGGGCCACAGGCCCCGGTTGCGCAGTTCGGTCAGCCGGGCCCGGTGCCCGGCCAGGGCGCTGACGCCGCCGGAGTCGAGGATGAGCGTCATGCCGACCGCGCCCGCCGGGTCCCGCCTCCGGTGGCCTTGGTCGCGGGCCGGCCGGTGAGGACCCCGTCGGCCCAGTCGGCGGCCTCCTTCAGCTCGCCCTCGGGCACCGGGCCGAGCTCGGCGTCCAGCTGGGCCAGGTAGGCGTCGAGGGCGGCGATCTTCGCGCGTCGGTCGAGTTCCTCCGCCACGGCGGCCGACGCGAGCCGCGACACGTTCAGACCGGCCGCGCGGGCAGGTTCCAACAGCTCGTCCGGGATCGTGATGTTCACCCTAGCCATGCGCATACTATACACACTCATGATCGGATCGAGGACCCGTCGGAAACGTCACGACATCGGCATGAGCGTACGGCCGCGACAGCGGCAGTTGCGGACGGCGGTGGCTTCGCCGCGTCATCGCGGCCGGCGCCCGGCCACAATAGCCGCGGCATGTGCGTAGCCCGGCGATCGGCCCGGCCCCCGCAGACGCCTGGGACCCGGCCCGAGGTGACTGGCTCACGGCCCAGACCACAGCCGCCAGGACCACAGCCAGGACGACGGTCACCGCGCCGATGACGATCGCACGTCCCTTGCGCTCCTCACGGACCTGCCGCGCGCGCAGTTGTTCCACGCGGGCGCGCCGGTCAGCGGCCGTGTTCACCATCTCGCCGTCTCCTCACTACCTTGTTCGCGCCGATCCCCCCGCTGCCGCAACTGTGGGGCGGCGACGCGAGGAAACCGGTAGGGAAATTCGGGACTCCTCAGGTTCCTGTGGGTCCGGGTGAGCCAGCTCTCGGCTGATTCGCGTTGTGGGGCTGGGCTGTGGCGTTGGGGCGGCGCTGTGGG
>CAYYCE010000063.1:0-10300 GCA_964469635.1 uncultured Kineosporiaceae bacterium | reverse complement strand
GACAGCGTCGCCAGCGCGACCAGGAACGGCTGCACCGTGTCTGCGTCTTCCTGGCCGAACGCGGACCGCAACGCTCGGGCCTGCGGGGCAGGGAGCCGGTCGAGGAGGCCGAAGACCGGGCGCAGCAGCCGGTGCAGCGCGGCGAACGCCAGCGGCGCCTCAGACTCCACCCCCTGCGTCCGCAGCACGAGGACGTCACCCCCCGCGTCCGCGACGAGGTCCGCGAGCAGCGCGGACTTGCCCACCCCGGGCTCCCCGTACAGCAGCAGGATTCCGGACCGGCCTCCGCGGGCGACTTCGAGCAGGGCAGCCAGACGCGCCCGTTCGGCGTCCCTCCCGTGCAGCACACGGTGAAGATACGCCGACCAGCCGACCAGCCGACCAGCCGACGAGGCGTTGAGGCGTTGAGCCGGCAAGCGGCTGCTCTCTGCGCGCTCCCGCCAGGGGGTAGACCAAGTCCACCAGCAACCGGCGGTCGGCCAGGCGAGTGGCTAGTGAACTGAGGCGATCCACCATGGCCATGACCTGTCCCTCCTGTCTCGGACCCGCAGCGCGCGGCACTCTCGACGCCAAACACTGCGAAATCGCAGTACATCGATACTACGAAATCGTAGGAGTAGGGTCACGTCATGGCGGACGACGAGCCCGGTCGGGCGACCAACGTGCTGTTCGACGTCTGGCTGGTCTCACGAGCGGCGAATGCGCTGCTCGACGAAGCCCTGGAGCCGGCGGGCCTCACGGCCGACGAGTTCGCCGTCTACTCCGTGCTTGGCCGCGCACCGCTCACGCCCACCGCGCTGGCCGAGTGGATGGCCGCGCCGCTGACCACGGTCTCCAGCTACGTCAAGCGGTTCGAGACACGAGGGCACGTCGCTCGCGTGGCGAACCCTGACGACGGACGCTCCTACCGGGTCACCCTCACCGCGCAGGGAGTGCTCGCCCACGCCGATGCCGGAGCCCGCTTCCTTCCCGTCCTACACCGCGTGGAGCAGTCCCTGGGGTCGTCGTCCTCGGTGCAGGATGCCCTGGCAGCTTTGCGCGAGGCGCTCGGCACGGCGCGTTCCGCATCCGTCGCCGACGGCTGAACCGGTGCTTGCGGCCGACCGTAGCTGGCCGCGGACCCATCGGGATGCGTGGAACCACCCATCGCCCGCGCCGGCGCGAATGGGTATCCACCCCGACGCGAACGGGCGGCCGGACTCCTAGCGTCGCAGGCATGGACACCCACCACCTCCGGACCGGCCGGGCCGCAGCCCCGGACGTCGGCGACGCCGGCAACGCGGTCGCGGCCTTCCTCGATGCCCAGCAGCGGGTCCTCGACCGCTATCGGGTCACGGCGCGACGCCGATACCTCCAGCTGCCGACCACGGGAGGGCAGGCGCAGGTGCTGATCGTCGGGGAGGGACCGCCACTGGCGATGGTGATCGGTGGGGCGGTGCCGGCGGCGTTCTGGGGCCCGTTGATGGCGGCGCTGCCGGGTCGCTCGTTGTATGCGATCGAGCTGCCCGGCTTCGGGCTCACCGACCCCACGACCTACCACCGCGACACGCTCCGGCGGACCGCCGTCGGCTACCTGACGGGCATCCTCGATGTCCTAGGCCTGGGATCGAGTGACTTCGTGACCCAGTCGATGGGGTCGCAGTGGACCGTCTGGCTGTCCGCGGACAAGCCGGGGAGGGTGACCTCCCAGGTGATGATCGGCTGCCCGGCCTTCTTCCTGGACACCTCGGCGGTGCTGCCGTTCCGGCTTGTCTCGCTCCCCGGCCTGGGGCCGCTGCTGATGTCGCTGCAGAAGCCGTCGGAGAAGAACGCCGAGCTGATGATGCGGATGGTCGGGGAAGACCCTGCCGGGCTCGGCGAGTTGCGCCGCCTGGTCCTCGCAGCGCAGCGGGTGCCGACATACACGGCGAGCCTGCTGACCCTGATGCGTGCGGTGATGCGCTGGACCCGGCCTCGTCCGCAGGCCGTGACCACACCCGACCAGCTCCGCCGGATCGGCCACCCGGTGCGGCTGATCTGGGGTGAGCGGGACGGGTTCGGGCGCCCCGACGCCGGCCGCCGGATCGCCGAGCTGATCCCCGACGCCGACCTGCACGTGGTGCCCGGCGGCCACGCTCCGTGGTTCCACCACGCCGACCTGGTCGCCGGACTGACCCGGCAGTTCCTGGCGGCACAGCGATGAACAAGGAGAAGGAATCATGACCACCCAGCACATCGAGACCCTGATCGTCGGCGCCGGCCAGGCGGGTCTGGCCACCGGCTACCACCTCACCCGGCTCCGCCGAAACGTGCTGATCGTCGACGGCAACGGCCGGATCGGCGACAACTGGCGCTGCCACTACGACTCGCTCAAGCTCTACTCACCGGCGAAGTACGACGGGCTGCCGGGGATGGACTTCCCCGGTGATCCGTGGCACTTCCCGGGCAAGGACGAGGTTGCCGACTTCCTCGAGCAGTACGCCGTGGAGCTGGACCTCCCGGTACGGATGCAGACCCGGGTGGACCGACTCGTGCCCCGGGCCGGCGGCGGGTTCACCGCCCACCTGGGGTCCGAGAGGGTCGAGTGCGACAACGTGGTCGTCGCGACCGGAACGTTCAGCCGCACTCCCCGGGTGCCCGACGTGGCAGCGTCGCTCGATCCGCGGATCCGCCAGTTCCACTCCACGCAGTACCAGAACCCGGGCCAGCTCCAGCCCGGGACGACCCTGGTCGTGGGCGCCTCGCACTCCGGCCACGACATCGCCTTCGAGCTGGCCGCAGACCGGCCCACGATCCTGGTGGGTCCGGGCCGCGGCAACATCCCGCTCGACTGGGACTCTCCCCGGGTCAAGGTGGTGCTGCCGGTCATCGTCTTCCTGTGGAAGCACGTGCTGACCCGGCGGACGCCGATGGGCCGCAAGATGATGAGGCACGTGCGTCATCACGGTGGACCGACCACCCGGGTGAAGCCGCACCACCTCGCCGAGCGCGGAGCCGAGCGGATTGACCAGAAGGTCACCGGCGTCTCCGTCGACGGGAAGCCGATGCTCGACGACGGGCGGGTCCTGGACGTCGCCAACGTCATCTGGGCGACGGGCTTTCGGCCTGACTTCAGCTGGATCGAGGCACCGATCACCGGCGAGGACGGGTGGCCGCGCGAGTACCGCGGCGTCGTGGACGACGTGCCCGGGCTGTTCTTCTGCGGCCTCTCGTTCCAGTACGCGTTCGGCTCGATGGTGCTCCCCGGTGTGGGGCGGGACGCGGCATACGTCGCCACCATGATCGACCAGCGGGCCCGGGCCCGGGTCCCCGCCTGAGGACCCCTCGCATCCGCGACGGCTGCAGGCCCGGCACCGCCGGCGCTGGCTACGCTCTCAGGGGCGGGGAGGTACGCAGGGGACAGGGAGGTGGTCGCGATGGGTGTCGTCGAGGATCTCCACCGGGCCCGCGAGGCCTACGAGCGTCGCGAGTGGGTGGCGGCCTACCGCGCGCTGTCCGATCTGGACGAGGCGGAGTTGCAGGCCGACGACTTCGCCGGCCTGGCGACCACGGCGTACCTGCTCGGCCGGCGCAACGACTGTGTCCACGCCCTCCAGCGGGCCTACCAGGCGAGCCTGGAGGCGGGTGATCGGCCGGCGGCGGTGCGAGCCGCCTACTACCTGACGCTCATCCTTCGGCAGGCAGGTGAGCTGGCCGTCGGCAACGGCTGGCACGCGCGGGCGGCGCGCCTGCTGGGCGAGCTCGATGAGGACGTGGCCGAGCGTGGCTACCTGTACGAGTCCGAGATGATGGGGCACATCGGCAACGGAGAGTTCGCTGAGGCGTTCCCGCTGGCGCCGCGGATCACCGACTACGGACGTCGCTTCGCCGAACCCGACCTGCTCGCCCTCGGACTGCACGCCGAGGGTCGACTGATGGTCCACTCGGGCCGGGTGGCCGACGGCCTGAGACGGATGGACGAGGCGCTGGTCGGGGTGATGGCCGGCGAGGTGACGCCGGTGACGGCCGGGCGGGTGTATTGCTCGACGATCGAGGCCTGCCAGGAGGTCTCGGACTTCGGTCGGGCCGGTGAGTGGACCCACGCGCTGACCACCTGGTGCGACGCCCAGCCGGGGCTGGTCGCCTTCACCGGCCAGTGCGCGACCCACCGGGGCCAACTGCTGCGGCTGCACGGCGAGTACGCCGCCGCGGTCGAGGAGTTCGAACGGGCCTCTGACCGGTATCTGGTCGCCGGGGGCGACTCGGCGCAGGGACTGGCCCACTACGAGCGCGGCGAGACACACCGGTTGCGCGGCGAGTACACCACGGCGGAGGCCGCCTACGCCGGCGCCGCCGGGCACGGCCACCCCGCCCAGCCGGGCCGCGCCCTGCTGTGGCTGGCCCGGGATCGCGTGGACGCGGCAACGGCGGCGGTCCGCCGGCTGCTCGCCGAACACCAGGACCCGGTGCGCCGCTCGCAGATCCTGGCGGCGGCGGTCGAGGTACTGGTGGCGGCCGGTGACACCGAGGGTGCGGCCCCGCTCGGCGAGGAGCTCTGCGGGATCGGGGAGGCGTTCGGGTGCACCGCCCTTCGGGCGGGCGGGCAGTACGCCGTGGCGACGACGGCGCTGGCCAAGGGGGCCGCGGAGCCGGCGCTCCGGGCCGCTCGCCGAGCGATGGAGACCTGGTCGCAGCTGTCCGCACCCTACGAGGTCGCGCGGAGCCGGGTCCTGGTCGGCCGGGCACTGCGGCTGCTGGGCGACGAGGAGTCGGCGGTTGTCGACCTGACCGCGGCCCGGACGGCATTCGCCGACCTGGGGGCCGATCCGGCCGAGCAGGAGACCACCGCCCTGCTCGGAGCGCAGGACGCGCCGGGCGGGCTCAGCCCGCGCGAGGTCGAGGTGCTCCGGCTCGTCGCCACCGGCAGCAGCAACCCCGAGATCGCCGCGCGCTTGGTCCTCTCGGAGAAGACCGTGGCCCGGCACCTGTCCAACATCTTCACCAAGCTCAATGTCGGATCCCGGACCGCCGCCGCCGCCTTCGCCTACGAACATCACCTTCTCTGACTCGCATCCGCGGGCAGTCGTCCTCCCGTGGACCTCGTCGATCGGCCCGCCTCGGGCCACCGGATCTACGCTTGAGCATGCCTCCGGTGGTGGTCTTCGTGCGGTTGTTGGGAGCCTTCCGCGTGGCGGTCGGTGACCGGCGGGTCCCAGACTCGGCGTGGGCGCGTCGTAGCGCCGCGAACCTGGTGAAGGTGCTGGCGTTGGCCCCGCGGCATCGGCTTGCACGGGAGCAGGTCGCGGAGATGCTCTGGCCTGCCCTGGACGGCGAGGGTGGAGCCCGGAACACACGCCGGGCGGCGCACTTCGCCCGGCGCGCGATCGGTGAGGAGAGGGCGGTCGTCCTCGACGAGGGATGGGTCACGTTGGCGCCGGACGGCATGGTGGTCACCGATGTGGAGGCCTTCGAGGAGGCCGGCGCTGAGGCTGCCCGGCGGCGGGCGGACCCCGAGGCGTTCGTCCGCGCCGCGGCCCTCTACACAGGTGATCTTCTTCCTGAGGACCGCTACGAGCAGTGGTGTGCCGACGAGCGTGACCGCCTCCGCCGGATGTACGTGGACGTGCTGGCCGGGGCGCAGCGGTGGGAGGAGCTCCTGGCGGCTGACCCGGCCAACGAGCCGGCTCACCGGGCGGTGATGCGGGAGCGGCTGGCGGTGGGCGACCGCGCTGCGGCGCTGCGCCAGTTCGCGCAGCTGCGGGGGGCGCTGGACGACGTGGGGCTGACTCCGGACGACGACAGTGTCGCCCTGTACGAGCAGGCACTGGCGCCCGCGGGGACGGATGTCCCGACACCGCAGGAACGGGCCCGGGCCCTGCTGGCGTGGGGGGTCGTGCACTGGGAGCGCGCCGACCTCCGCGAGGCCGGGCGGGTGGCCGCCGAGGTCAAGGCGCTGGCGGTCGATGCCGGCCTGGGGCGCGAGTACGTCGAGGCGTGCGGGCTCCTCGGTCTGGTCGCCCACGCCCAGGGGATGTGGCGCGAGCACTTCGGGCAGGTGGTCGTGGAGGCGATCCGGCGGACGCCCGAGATGGCCCCCTTCGTCTTCGATGCTCACCTGTGCATCAGCGAGTTCTCCCTGCACGAGCCGGGCGGCGCTCCGGCGGCCCTGGCCATGTCGGACCGGATCCTGGACGAGGCCGAGAAGGCGGGCTCATCGGCTGGCCGGGGCCTGGCGATGCTGCTGCGGGGCGAGGCGCGTCTGCTGGGGGGCGCCGACCCGGCGGACGTCCGCCCGGTCCTGCTGGAAGCGGTGCGGTTGAACGAGCGCGACGGGCAGTCGAGTGCGTCGTGCATCGCCACCGAACGCCTGGCCCAGGTCCTCGACAGACTCGGTGACCGCGGTCAGGCACCGGACCTGCACCGACGTGCCCTCGACCTGGCCGCCGCGTCGGCGATGGCCGGACACCTCCTCCCCTTCGTCTACGGCGGCATGGTCGAGCAGGCGCTACCGCAGGACGTGCCGGGGTTGCTGGACTCCGCGGCCGCCGCCACGGCCGGGCTCGACGTCTGCCAGACGTGTTCGATGGCCCTGCACATCGCAGCCGTCGCGGCCCTGGTCCAGATCGGTGACCTGGACGGGGCGAGGGGCCACCTCGGCATCGCCGAGCAGACCGCAGGCCGGTGGTCCGGCGGGGACTGGGCCGCCGCCGTCCTCGAGGCGCGCGCAACACTGCATCGTGGCGAGGGCGCTGCCGACGGCAGGCCGCCTCCCTGACGGCGCGTGCGCCGAGGAACGGCTGAGGAACACCCGTTTCCTACGGTGCGAACCGAGAGCACCACCGCTCTCCACGACTGTCAGGAGTAGACCATGCCGTTGTTCATGGACGTCCACCACCACATCCCCGCCGGGGCAGGAGCGCAGGAACTGGCCGCCGCACACCAGGCCGACCTGCGCGTGCAGGACCGGTACGACACCGAATACCTGCGTTACTGGTTCGACTCCCAGGCCCGCACGGCCTTCTACCGGGTGGAGCAGGGATGAGCGCCCAAGCCCCCACCGCGCCCGCTGTGGTCGTGGACGCCTTCCTCGACGCCCTGGCCCGTCGCGACTTCGCCGGCGTCACCGACGTCCTGGCGCCCGACGTCCGCTTCCGTGCCCTGGTGCCGTCCGGAATCCGGGAGGCGGACGATGCCGACGGGGCCGTGACCTGGCTGCGGACCTGGTTCGGTGCAGCGGACCGGTACGAGGTGATCGGTTCCGGCCATCAGACGTTCGCCGGCCGCCATCGATTCTGGTACCGCTTCGCTCTCGACCGCGAGGGCCGCCCGATGGTCATCGACCAGGAGGGGTTCTGCGACGTCGCGGACGGGCACATCCACGACATCGCCCTGGTCTGCTCAGGCTTCCAACCAGCACCCGCGTCGAGCGGGCCGCAGGCAACTGCGCTTCGATCACGGCGACCTGATTAGTTCCAGAGCCGCATCCCGTGGCCCGCTGATCGCGAGGTTGACTCGGCCATGCCAGCCGGGGAGGGTAGACGTGCACGGGTGACGCCCGGCAAGCAATCGGGGCTGCCGCATGGGTGGGCGCGGGCCGATGGGAGGCGTGATGGTGGTTGCATCGTCGGAGTCCTATGCGGCCCGATTGGAGATCGACTATCCGGAGCAGTTGGATCGGGTGACGTCGGCGTTCCGGCTGATCTGGATCATCCCGATCTTCATCGTGCTGGGCGCGTTGTCGGCGTCGTCGAACGAGACGGTCACCAGGGTGTCCGGCGACGTGATCACCACCACCACGCGAAGTGGTGGGGGGATCGAGGGCGGGTTGTTCGCCGCGACCGTGTTGATGATCGTGTTCCGGCAGCGGTACCCGCGGTGGTGGTTCGACTTCGCCCGCGAGTTCGCGCGGTTCGGGGCCCGGGTCGGGGCCTACCTGTTCCTGCTCACCGACGCCTACCCGTCGACGGTGGAGGAGCAGTCGGTGCACCTGGAGATCGACTACCCGGACGTCGAGGCCGACCTGAACCGGTGGCTGCCGCTGGTGAAGTGGTTCCTGGCGATCCCGCACTATGTCGTGCTCATTCTGTTGGGGCTGGGCGGGGTCGTGGCCTGGGTGATCGCGTGGTTCGCGATCCTGTTCACCGGACGCTACCCACGCTCGCTGTTCGACTACCTGGTCGGCGTGGGCCGGTGGGGACTGCGCGTGCAGGCGTATGCGTTCCTGCTGGTCACCGACCGGTACCCGCCGTTCAGCCTCCAGTGACGTGAGCGAGCACGCCGGCTCCGGCGTCGCACCCCAAGGACGGTGGCTGGAACGGTAGCTCCGTCGTCCGGCCTGCGACGTGATCCAAAACGGGCACCGCACCCCGACGCCGCAGGCATCCTGGCTCGGGTCTTCGTCGGGTGGGGTCAGTGCAGGGTGAGCCAGGCCAGGGATCCGAGGCCGGCGAGGAGGCTGTACAGCGCGAACGGGGTCAGGGTCCGGGTGCGGAAGTAGCGGGTGAGGTAGCGAACGGACAGGAAGGCGGTGACGAAGGAGGCGAGGCTGCCGGCGAAAACCTGGCCGTGGATCCCGTTCCCCAGGGGTCCGAACAGGTCGGGGATCTTCAGGACGCCTGCTGCGAAGATCACGGGCGTGGCGAGCAGGAAGGAGAATCGGGCGGCGTCCTCGTGGGACAGGCCGCGGACGATGCCGGCGACCATGGTGGTTCCGGAGCGGCTGATACCTGGGAACAGGGCGAGGATCTGGGCTGCTCCGATCGTGGTCGCGGCGAGCACGCCCTGGTCGGCCAGTCGGCGGTCGGAGGCCTGCCCGACAGCGATCTCCTCGTCCGTCGGGGTTCCGGTTCGCGTGTCCAGGCGGACGGCGGCGGCACGGGCGACCTCGCCCATGGTCAGGCCGCCCCCAGCGTTCTCGGTGGCATGGCCGGGTTCGATCGCCCCCTCGGCGGCAGTGGAAAGAGCGCTGTCACGGCGTCGGAGTCGTTCGCCGGCCAAGAGGACGAGCCCGTTGGCAGTCAGGAAGGCCGCTGCGGGGATCGGACGGCCCAGAGTGGTGCGGAACAGGTGTTCCAGGAGGAGTCCGCTGATCCCGACCGGGATGGTCGCGATCACGATCAGCCAGGCCAGTCGCTGGTAGGGGTCGCTGATCCGACGGTCGCGGATCGAGGCGAAGAAGCCGCCGATGATCAGGAGCCAGTCGCGCCAGAAGAACAGCAGGAGGGCGGCGGCGGTGGCGACGTGGAGGCCCACGATGAAGGCCAGGTAGGGCGATTCGGGGGAAGAGACGTTCAGGTCTCGTGCCCACTGTCCGCCGACGAGCGCCGGGACCAGGACGCTGTGTCCCAGGCTCGAGATCGGGAACAGTTCGGAGAAGCCCTGGAAGGCCCCGACGACGATGGCTTCGACATAGCTCAGTTGCGACACGCGCCCACGGTACGAACCAGTGCGCCGGGCACACCCGAGGATTTGCCCGGTTCACAGCAGATCCTCAGCAGGCGCGTCGGGCGGGGTGCTTCCCCGCAACTGCGAAGACACCTGCAACGCGGTGCCGCCTCCGTGGTCCCGGTGGATGCGGGAGAACCGGTCGGCGGTTGTCGGCCCGGACAGGTGCTGCGGGGCGCCGCGACGAGGCAGTTGATGGGCGAGCGGATCGCCGCGCACACTCGGTACCGTGACGTCCACGGCAAGGACCCGCCCGAGATCCGGAACGGGACCCGGGGGGGACATCCGGCAACCCGAGACGGTTCTGCGTACCGTCGTCGAGCAGTCGTTCGCCCAGCGGGTGCGGCTGCAGGAGGCGGCCGAGGCCTCCGTCCGCCCAGTTGCCGCACAAGCAGCCTTCCAGGACCAAGCCGTTCGCGACCGGGCTGCCCGTCGCGGACACGGCGACGCCGCGGCAGAGGGGACACCACGATGACCAGCACGGGTGGATCGGCCTCCCGGGTGCCCTCGGCGCACGAGCCCGGCGCGGGGCCGGGGCCGAATGCCGGCGACGACCTGAAGTCCCTGCCCATGGCGGAGGTGGAGAAGCGGTTGGGGTCCTCACCGGCTGGCCTCAGCCGGGCCGAGGCCCAGGAACGGCTGGGCCGGTATGGGCCGAACGAGATCGAGGAAAGGAGAACCAGTGCGTTCCTGAAGTTCCTCACCTACTTCTGGGGCCCCATCCCGTGGATGATCGAGGGCGCGGTGATCCTCTCGGGTGCGGCACGGCACTGGCCGGACTTCGCGATCATCCTGGTGCTGCTCGTCGCCAACGCGATGGTCGGGTTCTGGGAAGAACGCCAGGCGGGCAACGCCATCGACGCGTTGAAGGCCAACCTGGCGATCAAGGCCCGGGTGG
>CAYYCE010000062.1:3897-10329 GCA_964469635.1 uncultured Kineosporiaceae bacterium | reverse complement strand
GGGTTGGAGTATCAGGCGGCCGACGGCAGCCGGCGCCGCCCCGTCATGATCCACTCCGCGAAGTTCGGCTCGGTCGAGCGGTTCATGGGCGTGCTGGTCGAGCACTACGCGGGCGCCTTCCCGCCCTGGCTGGCCCCGGTCCAGGTGGTCGGCATCCCGGTGGCCGCCGACTTCGTCCCCTACCTCGAGGGAGTCGCCGCACGACTTCGGGACCGCGGGATCCGGGTCGAGGTCGACGCGGGGGACGACCGGATGCAGAAGAAGATCCGCACCCACACCAAGGCCAAGGTGCCGTTCCAGCTGATCGCCGGTGCGGAGGATGTGCAGAAGGATGCGGTCTCGTTCCGGTTCCGCGACGGCAGCCAGGACAACGGGATCGCCGTCGAGGCGGCGATCGAGCGGATCGCGGAGGCCGTGCGGACCCGGGCCCAGGTCTGAGACCGGACGAGCAGGGGCGATGGTGGAGCGGGAGCCGGCCGGGGAGCTGGCCGGGGCCCGGGACGGGTTCGAGCGGTTGTGGACGCCGCACCGCATGGTGTACCTGCAGGGGGAGAACAAGCCACAGGACGCCGAGGGCGGGTCGCGGTGTCCGTTCTGCCGGGTGCCCGGCCTCGACGACGACGAGGGGCTCGAGGTGGCCCGGGGGGAACTCGGCTTCGTGGTGATGAACCTCTACCCGTACAACACGGGTCACGTGATGGTGTGCCCCTACCGTCACGTCTCGCTCTACACCGAGGTGACGATCGCGGAGACCGCCGAGATCGCCGCGCTGACCCAGACGGCCATGCGGGTGCTGGTCGAGATCTCGGGCTGCCATGGCTTCAACATCGGCATGAACCAGGGCGCGGTCGCGGGCGCCGGGATCGCGGCCCACCTGCACCAGCACATCGTGCCGAGGTGGGGCGGCGACTCGAACTTCCTGCCGATCGTCGGGCAGACCAAGGCGTTGCCCGAACTGCTGGCCGACACCCGCCGCCGGCTCGCGCGGGCCTGGCCGGGCTGACCGGCTCCCCGCCGCGGTCCATCTGTCCCGTCATCCCCCGGGTCATCACCCCGGGGCACCGTGCTCAGCGGGCCGGCACGACGGTGCAGCGGGCGCCGGGGGCCCGGCCGGCCAGCACGGCGAGCCGCGCCTCACCGTCCTCGTGGGTGAGCTCGACCACGGCGGCGTCGGCGTCCGGCGAGGGGATGCGGACCCGGGCCGTCGCGCCGGGTGCGGGTGCGTACCAGCGCAGTTCGACGCCGTCCGGCCACGGGTAGTCCGGCCGGTCCTGGACGGCGCCGAAGGGAATCGCCGCACCGGGCCGGCCAGCAGCGGAATGCGGTCGGCGCCGTGATGCTCGCGCACCCAGACCGGGCCGGTCACCTGTCGGTCGCCCAGGACGTGGGTCCAGGTGCCCTTCGACCTGCCGGGGTCGCAGCACCTGCACGCCCGGGCGCAGGTGCCAGAAGCCGTCGGTGAACTTCATGGGGTGGCCCTCCAGGCAGGTGCGGTCGGCGGGCTGGGGTGAGGTTCGACGGTGACGCCGAGGGTTGTCGCTCCCGACCCGCCGTCGGCCGACGAGTCGCCGGACCGACCGCCGCAGACGGCACGTGATCCCGGACCACGTGACGACGAGTGGTCACGCTTGCGACACGACGCCGTGGCGGGTGGGCCTCAGCCCTCTGCGGCTCAGCTGTTGGCGATGATCTTCTCGGCCTGGTGCTGCGGCATCGGAGCGTGCCGCAGGTAGCGGCGCGTCATGGTGCCCGTGCCCGAGGCCAGGCTGCGCAGGTCGGTGGCGTAGCGGGTGAGCTCGATGGCCGGCACCTCGGCCGAGATCAGGGTGCGCCCGCCGTCCACGGCGGTCGTCCCGGTCAGCCGGCCCCGACGCGAGGACAGGTCGCCCATGATCGCGCCGACGTACTCGTCGTCCACCGTGATCTCGACGTCGTCGACCGGCTCGAGCATCGAGACGCCGGCCGACGCGGCGGCCTCCTTGAGGGCCAGCGCACCGGCCATCTGGAACGCGGCGTCGGAGGAGTCGACGCTGTGGGCCTTGCCGCCCACCAGCGTGACCCGCAGGTCGACCATCGGATAGCCGGCGGCCACGCCCTTCTCCATCTGCGACCGCACGCCCTTCTCGACCGACGGGATGAACTGGCGGGGCACGGAGCCGCCGACGACCTTGTCCACGAACTCGAACCCCGAGCCCCCGGGCAGCGGTTCGACCTCGATGTCGCACACGGCGTACTGGCCGTGGCCGCCGGACTGTTTGACGTGGCGGCCGTGTCCGGCACCCGGTTTGGTCAGCGTCTCCTGCAGGGCCACCTTGACCGGTTCGGAGTCCAGCTCGAGGGAGTGTCGGGCGCGCAGCTTGTCGGTGATCACGTCGAGGTGAGACTCACCCATCGCCCAGACAACCATCTGGTGGGTCGCCGGGTCGACCTCCACCCGGATCGTGGGGTCCTCGGCGACGATGCGGGCCAGGCCCTGCATCAGCTTGTCGTCGTCCGAACTCGACTTGGCGAGCAGCGCCGTGGGCAGCAGCGGCTCGGGCATCACCCACGGCTCCATCAGGGCAGGGGCCGCCGGGTCGGACAGGGTGTCGCCGGTCTCGGCCTTCGACAGCCGGGCCACGGCCACGATGTCCCCGGCCACGCCCATGTCGATCGGGGTCAGCGTGGCGCCCAGGACCTGCGAGATGGTCCCGACCCGTTCGTCCACGTCGTGGTCGGGGTGGCCGGCGGCGGCGCGCTGCTCCTGGCCGGCGAACTGGGCGAAGTGCCCCGAGACGTGCACGGTGGCGTCGGGCACCAGCGATCCGGAGAAGACCCGCACGATGCTGAGCCGGCCGACGTAGGGGTCGGAGGTCGTCTTGACCACCTCGGCCACCAGCGGGCCGTCGGCGTCGCAGCCGATCGGCTCGCGGGGCTCGCCCTCGGGAGTGGTGACGGTCGGCAGCGGGTGCTCCAGCGGGGAGGGGAAGCCGCGGACGACGATCTCGAGCAGTTCCTGGGTGCCGATCCCCGCGGGGGGCACCACCGGCAGCACCGGATGGAAGGACCCCCGGGCCACCGCCTTCTCCAGGTCCGCGAGCAGCGTGTCCAGACCGACGTCCTCCCCGGACAGCCAACGGTCGAGCAGCGTGTCGTCCTCGGACTCCTGGATGATCCCCTCGATGAGCGCCGACCGGTCGGCCTCGATCGCCTCGCGCTGGGCGTCGTCGGCGGCCTGCTCGGTCCGCGAGTCGCCGGTGTAGTCGAAGACGGTCTGGGACAGCAGGCCCACCAGGCCCGCCGGCGCCTCGTTCTCGGGGGTGTCCAGCACCGGCAGGTAAAGCGGCTGGACGCCGTCGCCGAAGGTGCGCCGGCACACCGCGAGGGCCTCGTCGAAGTCGGCCCGCTGCTGGTCGAGATGGGTCACCACGACCGCCCGGGGCATGCCCACCGAGGCGCACTCCTCCCAGAGCATCCGGGTGATGCCGTCGACGCCGTCCACCGCCGAGACCACGAACAGGGCCGCGTCGGCGGCGCGCAGCCCGGCGCGCACCTCGCCCACGAAGTCGGCGTGCCCGGGGGTGTCGATGAGATTGATCTTCACGTCGTCGTGGAACGCGCTGGCCACGGCGAGCGAGACCGAACGGCCCATCCGGTGTTCGACCTCCTCGTGGTCGCACACGGTGGAACCGTCCTCCACCCGCCCCAGCCGGCCGATGCCCCCCGTGGCCAGCAACAACGACTCGACCAGCGTGGTCTTGCCCGCGGCGGCGTGCCCCACCAGCACCACGTTGCGGATTCGGTCCGGGCCCACATGCCCGACCTCGCTACCACGGGCCCTGACGTTGCTCGCCATGGCTTCGACCTCCTGGGGGTGTGATCGCCGTCGATCCCGGTGCAAACCTCTACCCCGCGATCCTGCACTGTCCGGGGACGTTGGTCGAGCCCCGGGGGACCGGCACGGTCCGTGGCGCGGCGGGTGGTGGGTAGAGTGCCGACGCCATGTTGAACCGCTTCGCCCGAGCCCTGTTCACCCGGTTGCTGACGCCGATCGCCGGGTTGTTGGTCCGTGCGGGAGTCAGCCCGGACGTCGTGACCCTGGTCGGGACGGCGGGGGTCTGTTTCGGGGCCCTCGCGTTCTATCCCCGCGGGGAGTTCCTCTGGGGCACGCTGGTGATCACCGCCTTCGTGTTCTCGGACACCGTCGACGGGATCATGGCCCGGATGTCGAAGCGCTCCAGCAACTGGGGCGCGTTCCTGGACTCCACGCTGGACCGGATCGGCGACGCCGCCGTCTTCGGCGGCCTCGTCCTCTACTACGCCGGCGGGTCGAGCGCGCGCGACACCGTCATGACCGCCCTGGCGCTGAGCTGTCTGGTGCTCGGTGCGGTGGTCTCCTACGCGCGCGCCCGCGCCGAGGGGCTGGGCATGACCGCCGACGTCGGGATCGCGGAGCGGGCCGACCGGCTGGTCGCAGTGCTGTTGGCCACGGGCTTGGTCGGTCTGCGGGAGGTGACCGGGTTCGGGCTCCCCGAGGTGGTGCTCGAGGTGGTCCTGGCGCTGCTCGCGGTGGCCAGCCTGATCACCGTGGTGCAGCGGATGCTGGTGGTGCGCCGTCAGGCGCTTGTGGCCTCCGAGGCCCCGGCCACCGACTACCCTTCGACGGGTGGGTGACCGGACGCCGGTTTGGCTCTACTCCTTCGGGTGGAGACTGGTTCGGGTGCTGCCCGAGCGGGTCGCCTACCTGCTGTTCTCACTCATCGCGCAGTTCGTCTGGCTCCGTCAGGGATCCGGCGCCCGCCAGTTGGAGCTGAACCTGTCGCGGGTGGCACCGGATCTGTCTCCGATGCGGCTGAAGGCCCTGGCCCGCAAGGGTCTGCACTCGTACATGCGCTACTACTGCGATGCCTTCCGGCTCGCCGACTGGTCCACCGAGCGGATCCTGGCCACCTGCCGCGCCGAGGGCGACGAACCGGTCCGGAAGGCGCTGGCCGAGGGCCGGGGCGTGGTGATGGCGCTGTCCCACAGCGGCAACTGGGATCACGCGGGCGCCTGGTCGACCCTCGCGCTGGCGCCGGTGACCACCGTGGCCGAGCGGCTGCGGCCCGAGGAGGTCTACCAGCGGTTCCTGACCATCCGAGAGCAACTGGGCATGGAGATCCTGCCGCTGAGCGGAGGCGACGAGAGTGTCTTCGGGCTGCTGGTGCGCCGGCTGCGCAAGGGCGGTTTCGTGCCCCTGCTGGCCGACCGCGACCTGAGCGCCACCGGCGTGCCGGTGAGCCTGTTCGGCGAGACGGCGCGCATGGCCGCCGGGCCGGCGTCCCTGGCCCTGGTCACCGGCGCCGCCCTGCACCCGGTCTCGATCCGCTACGAGCGGCTGCCGGCCGGTTCGCCCGCCCGGTGGGCCACCGTGGTGCACTTCCACCCCGAGATCGTGCCGCCGGAACTGGGCGGCCGCGCGGAGCGGATCGCCGCGATGACCCAGGCCTGCGCCGACGCCCTGGCGGCGGGGATCGCCGCCCACCCCCAGGACTGGCACATGTTGCAACGGGTGTTCGTCGCCGACCTGATCCCGTTCGAGACCGCCGCCGACTCCTCCAACTGAGGTCGACCCCATGCGCATCGGTCTGGTGTGCCCCTATTCCTTCGACGTCCCCGGAGGGGTGCAGTACCACGTCCGCGATCTGGCCGAGAACCTGATCGCCCGCGGCCACCGGGTGAGCGTCCTGGCCCCGGCCGAGGAGGACACCCCGGTGCCCCCGTACCTGGAGGCGGCCGGACGCGCCGTGCCGGTCAAGTACAACGGCTCGGTGGCGCGGCTGACGTTCGGTCCGGTCAGCGCCGCCCGGGTGCGGCGCTGGCTCGCTGAGGGCGATTTCGACGTGCTGCACATCCACGAGCCGGTGACGCCGTCCCTGTCCCTGCTGGCGCTCTGGCTGGCCACCGGGCCGATCGTGGCCACCTACCACACCGCGACGGTGCGCTCGCGGGCGATGCAACTGGCCCAACCGATGCTGCGGCCCAGCCTGGAGAAGATCTCGGCCCGGATCGCCGTCTCCGAGGATGCCCGGCGCACGCTGGTCGAACACCTCGGCGGGGACGCCGTCGTGATCCCCAACGGGGTCTCGGTGGCGACCTTCGCCTCGGCGCCCGCCCGCAGCCAGTGGCAGGGGACGCCCCAGGCCCCCACCGTCGCCTTCGTCGGCCGGATCGACGAACCGCGCAAGGGGTTTCCGGTGCTCCTGGGCGCCGTCCCCGCCGTCCTGGAGCACCACCCCACGGCCCGGTTCCTGGTTCTGGGCCACGGGCACGCCGACGAGCTGCTCGGCCACCTCGGTCCGGCCGCGCCCTCGGTGCACCTGCTCGGCGCCCTGGACGACGCCGCGAAGGCGTCGCTGCTGCGGTCGGTGACCATCTACGTCGCCCCGCACACCGGGGGCGAGAGCTTCGGCA
>CAYYCE010000062.1:0-3887 GCA_964469635.1 uncultured Kineosporiaceae bacterium | reverse complement strand
CGCCGGAGCGCCCGTCGTGGCCAGCGACCTGGGCGCCTTTCGCCGGGTGCTGGGGGAGGGTGCCTACGGGGTGCTGGTGCCCCGAGGTGACTCGCAGGCCCTGGCCGGGGCCCTCTGCGATCTGATCGCCGACGCGCCGCGCCGGGACGAGCTGACCTCGCGGGCGAGCGCCGCGGTGCAGCGGTACGACTGGTCCCGGGTGACCGAGCGGGTGCTGGAGGTCTACCAGACGGTGTGCTCGGGGGCCCCGGCCGCCGTGACGTCGAGGACGGCCCGATGACCCTGGCCGACCTGAGCACCCTGCTCCTCGCCCTGGTCCTTGTGATCGGCTGGTACCTGAGCTACACGGCCTCGCGGCTCGACCGATTGCACGCCAAGGTCAGTGCCGCTCGCACGGCGCTCGACGTCCAGCTGCTGCGCCGTCGGATGGCCGCGATCGAGGCCGCCCGGTACCTGGACCCGGCGAGCGCCCTGATCCTGACCGATGCCGCCTCTCGGGCCCTGGCAGCGGCGGAGTCGGACGACGAGCACGACCCCGCCACCGTGCGGGACCCGCTCGAGATGCCGCCCTGGCTGGAACCGACCGAGAGCGACCTGTCCCGGGTGCTGCAGATGGTATTCGGCCCGGACGCCGCCCTAACCGTGCCGGGCGACGGCCCGCCATTCGCGGCGGAGTCCCGCTCCCAGCTCGCTCATGCCTGCACCCGGGTGCAGCTCGCCCGGCGGTTCCACAACGACGCGGTCGCCGAGGCGCAGCGGGTTCGGGTCAAACACCTGGTGCGGTTGATGCGCCTGGCGGGCCGGGCCCCGATGCCTCAGATGGCCGAGTTCGACGACGCGATGCCGACCGCCCTGGCCGACCTCGCGGGCTGAGCCGGCATGAGCCGGGCCGTGATCCAACGGCGCGCCGGGCGTTCCACGACGATCCCGGACAACCAGGCAACGACCACGGTCGCGACGGCGCTCGCGACGGTCGCGGCCCAGAGGCCGGCCCGTGGTGCCAGGGCCCCCCGCAGCACCGCCACGATCGGGTAGTGCCAGAGGTACATCGCATAGGAGATCTGGCCCACCCGGACCATGGGTCCCCAGGACAGCAGCCGGGCCGCGCCTCGTCGTGGCGCCACGACGACGGCGGCGACCACCAGGCCCGCCGCGAGGGCCACCCCCAGGAGACCACCCAGGGCCAGGTACGTCGGTGATCCCTCGAGGGGTGGGGACAGCACGACGGCGACGGCCAGCGTGAGCCACCCCAGCCAGCCGGCCAGGGCCCAGAGCCCGGGCGCGCGCGGGGGGTTGCCGGTCCGGTGGGCGGCCCGACCCGATCGCCGGGAGGTGTCCAGGGCCAGCGCGAGGGCGCTGCCGACCAGCAGGGTGTCGGCCCGGGTGTCGGTGCCGAAGTACCAGCGAGCATCCGATGCACCGGTGAGCACCAGCCCGATCCGCCACGCCGCGACGACACAGGCGAGACCTGCCACGACGGCGACCATCGGCCGTCCCGCTCGCCCGCCCGAGCGGCGCAGGGCCAGGATCAGACCGCTCAGCAGCAACGGCCAGACCAGGTAGTACTGCTGCTCCACGGACAAGGACCAGATGTGCCCCAGCCAGATGCCGCCGCTGTCGGAGGCGTGGATGCGCCACCAGTTGTTCAGGCCCAGAGCCGCGCTGACCGCATTGGCGATCACGTCGGCCCCGGCATCCTCCGTCGGGTGGACCAGGGACACCACGACGGCCGCGGTGAGCAGCGCGGCCGAGGCCGGGAGCAGCCGCGCCACCCGACGCACCCAGAACGCCCGCAGGTCCAGTCGCCCGGTCCGATGGTGCTCGGCGAGCAGCAGGCTGGTGATCAGATTGCCGCTCAGCAAGAAGAAGACGTCCACGCCGAGGTAGCCCCCGCTGATCATCCCCGCGTGATAGGCGAGGACTGCCAGGACCGCCAGCGCTCGGATGCCGTCCAGGGCGGGCTGGTAGGCCAGCAGCCGGGATCCGGTGCCTTTCACGGCCGGCGCCTCGCTCACCCGCGCAGATTCGGTCACGGGTGATCACCCCCTTCTCGCCCCGAGCAGGCCCTGCGGGCGCTGCGCGACAGCACGGTAGGCCCCGGACACGCCGGTCAGGTGTCGTTTGACGGAAGACGCGCTACTCGCCGGAGGCGGGGCCTGCCGCCGGTCGAGCCGAGCCGTGGGGTCCCGGCGGCAGGGCGCCCAGCAGTCCGGCGAGCACCCCGGCGACGTCGCCGGCGCGGTGCTCCGGAAGGTTCGCGCAGCCGAGGACCAGGCCTGGACCGCCTGATCGCACCCGACACGGGCCGAGACCGAGGACGGCGAGACCGGCCCGGCGGCAGCCGGCCACCACGGCCTCCTCGTTGGTGTCGGGCGGCAGGTGCCAGAGCACGTGAAGACCGGCGTCCATGCTCGGCGCGGCGCGACCGGGGGTGGCGTGGACCAACGCCGCCAGGAGGGCCTCGCGCCGTCGGCGATAGTGGCGGCGCATCCGTCGCAGGTGCCGGTCGTAGGCGCCTGAGGCGACGAGTTCGGCGAGTGCGAGTTGGTCGAGGGTCGGGACCAGGGGCATGCCGGCACGACGGTCGGCCAGGGCGGGGCGCAGCATCGTCGGGACGACCATCCAGCCCAGGTGGAGCGACGGCGAGAGCGTCTTGCTCACCGAGCCCAGGTAGATCACCCGCTCCGGGCCCAGGGAGGCCATGGCTCCCACCGGATGGCGGTCGTAGCGGAACTCGGCGTCGTAGTCGTCCTCGACGATCCAGGCGTCGCGCTGCGCGGCCCAGTCCAGCAGGGCCCGGCGCCGCCCGGCGGACAGCGGCACCCCGGTGGGGAACTGGTGGGTGGGCATCGCGAAGACCGCGGCGACGGGTGCTTCGTGGTCGGCCGCGACCAGTAGGTCGACCAGGAGCCCGCCGTCGTCCACGCCCACCGGAACCACGTCGAGGCCCTGCCGGCGGACGATCTCGCGCAACCGGGGCCAGGACGGGTCCTCGACCACCACCCGACGCGCCCCGCTGGCCCGCAGGTGGGCGCACAGCTCGTTCACAGCGCTGCCGACCCCTTGGGTGATCAGTACCCGGTCGGGGTCGGTGTCGATGGCCCGAACCCGGCGCAGGTAGGTGGCCACGGTCCGCCTCAGAGCCGGGGCACCGAGCGGGTCGGGATGGCCCAGTTCGTCGTCCCCGACCTCGGCCAGGGCCCGGGTCAACGCACCGCGCCACAGCGGCCGGGGAAAGGACCCCAGGTCAGGTAGGGCGGGGGACAGGTCGAACCGGACGGGGGGTCGGGCCCGAGCCGGTTCGAGGTCTGCCGAGGGCGCAGGCTCGGGCGCTGCCGGTCCGGGCGCCACGATCGTGCCCGAGCCCACGCGCGCCGTCAGGTAGCCCTCCGCTCGCAGCTGGTCGTAGGCCTCGGTGACCACCCACCGGGACACCCCGAGTTCCTCGGCCAGGATCCGGGAGGGGGGGAGCCGGTCGCCCGAGCGCAGCCGCCGGGAGTTGATCTGGGCGCGGATCAGCGCTGCCAGCCGCTGGTGGGCCGCTTCGGCACCCTCGCGGTGCCCAGGCCACGGCAGGAACAAGCCGGTCACACGATTGGTCTGGTGGATGTCCATCGAAATGGACTGTACTGCCAGGCCGATCGCTGTCTACCGTGAGGTCATGACGAAGCCAGGCCCTGACCCGTCCGCCGTCCCCTCCGCCGCCCCGGACCGGTCCGTTGCGGACTCCGGATCCGCCGGTCCGGTCGTCGGCACCTCGCGCGTGAAGCGCGGCATGGCCGAGATGCTCAAGGGCGGCGTGATCATGGATGTGGTCACCCCCGACCAGGCCAAGATCGCCGAGGACGCCGGTGCCGTGGCCGTGATGGCCCTCGAGCGGGTTCCCG
>CAYYCE010000061.1:0-10347 GCA_964469635.1 uncultured Kineosporiaceae bacterium | reverse complement strand
GGGTCCACGCCGCCGGGCTCGCCGCGCTGCTGGCCGCCGGGGGCCGGGTGCGGCACGGGGTGGCGATGCCGGACCGCACCGACCTGGTGGTCGACGGCATCGTCGGGCTCGGCGGGGCCCCGGGGCTGCGGCCGGCCGCCGCCGAGGCGGTGGCCTCGATCCCGGACGGCGCGTGCGTGGTCGCCGTCGATCTGCCCAGCGGCGTCGATCCGGACACCGGGGAACTGCCCGCGCCCGGGCAGGGCCCGGACGGCGCCGGCCGCCGGCGCCACGTCGTGGCCGACGTCACGGTCTCCTTCGGGGCGCTGAAGCCGTGCCTGCTGCTGCCCCCCGCCGACCGTGCGGCCGGGCGGGTACACCTCGTCGACATCGGCCTGGGCCCGCTGCTGACCGGCCCGCCGGTCGTCGACCGGCTCGAGGACGGCGACGTCGCCGCGCTGTGGCCGGTCCCCGGGCCGGCCGACCACAAGTACACGCGGGGCGTGCTCGGCGTCGTCGCCGGATCGAACACCTACCCCGGCGCCGCGGTACTGGCCGTCGGCGGGGCGGTCCGCGCGGGGATCGGCATGGTCCGCTACCACGGTCCGGAGGGGGCACGCGCCGCCGTCCTGGCGGCCCACCCCGAGGCGGTGGCCGCACCGGGGCGGGTGCAGGCCTGGTTGGTCGGCAGCGGCCACGGTCCGGAGCAGGAGGAGACCGTTCGGCGTGCGCTTTCCGCCGGCCTGCCGGTGCTCGTCGACGCCGGGGCGCTGGCTCTGCTGCCGCGCCGCTGCCCTCCAGGGACGCTGCTCACCCCGCACGCCGGGGAACTGGCCACCCTGGTTGCCGGACGCAGCCGGGGCGACGACGGATCCGTCGACGACGGATCCGCCATCGACAGGGCCGCCGTCGAGGCACGGCCGCTCGCCTACGCCCGATGGGCAGCCGAGTCGACGGGTGCGTTCGTGCTGCTCAAGGGGTCCACCACCCTGGCCGTGGAGCCGCCGACCGGCGACGGCCGCCCGGGCCGGGTGCGGACCCAGGCCGAGGCCACCGGCTGGCTGGCCACGGCCGGTGCCGGCGATGTGCTCGCGGGCGTGGCCGGAGCGCTGCTCGCGGCCGGTCTCGACATACTCGACGCCGCGTCGCTGGCGGCACGCGTGCACGGCCTCGCCGCCGCCCGCGCCGCAGGAGCTATAACGGGACGTGGTGGACCCATCACGGCGAATGATGTGGTGGCCGCGATCCCGGGGGCCATCCGGGCGCAGATCTCCTCGGCCCGCTCCGTCGGCCGTCGACCCACCTGACAGAATGATCAGATGACCGAACGAGCGGAACGGGCCAAGGTCGGCCTGGTGTCCCTGGGCGTCGGTTTGGCCGCCGCCGGGGTCGGGGCCGCGCTCGGCGTCGCCGCGGAGCGGCTGGCCGTGGGCCGGCCGCTGTTGCCACCGTTCGGTGAGGGCGTCGTCGATGAGGAGGACTACGGGGGGCTGCACGTCCCGGGCCGCGCGGTCCTCACCGCGGACGGCACCCGGCTGCACGTCGAGGTCGACGAACTCCCCGACGGCGCCGAATCGCTGGCGACGGTGATCTTCTGCCACGGCTACGCGCTGACCATGGACTCCTGGCACTTCCAGCGCCGGGAGTTGCGCGAGGCGCCCGAGCGGCGCTACCGGCTGGTGTTCTGGGACCAGCGGGGCCACGGCCGCTCGGCCGCCGGAGCGCCGGAGGGCGCCACCATCGACCAGGTCGGGTCGGACCTGGCCGACGTCATCGACGCGGTCGCGCCGTCCGGGCCGCTGATCCTCGTCGGCCACTCCATGGGCGGCATGACGGCGATGGCGCTGGCCGAGCGCAGACCGGAGTTGTTCGCCGAGCGGGTGCTGGCCGTCGGACTGCTCTCCACCAGCGCGGGTGGCCTGGACGACGTCGACTTCGGGCTCGCCGGACTCGGGAGGTTCGTCCAGCGCTTCGCCCCCACCACGATCAAGATGCTCACCCGCACCCCCCGGTTCGTCGAGCACGGGCGCCGCATCGTCAGCGATGTCGAGACCGTGCTGGTGCGCCGGTTCTCCTACGCCTCCCCGGTCTCACCTGAGCTGGTGCGCTTCACCGCATACATGATCGCCGCCACCCGGCTCGATGTGATCTCGAGCTTCCTGCCCAGCTTCTCCCAGCACGACAAACGCGCGGCGCTCGCGGCCATGCGCTCCCTGCCGGTCCTGATCATCGTCGGCGACCACGACCTGCTCACCCCGGCCGCCCACAGCGCCGATATGGCCGCACTGCTGCCGCAGGCCCACCACGTCGTGGTCCCCCGTGGCGGTCACCTGCTGATGCTCGAGCACCCGGACGTGGTGACTCCCGCCCTGATCGAGCTCATCGATGCCGGGCTCGGCCAGGCCTCCGGCGCGCACGCGGCGTCGGCGCGCGAGGACCGTGGCCGGGAGCCGTCCCGGGTTCGGCGCAACTACCTGCTTCGGCGTACGGTGGCCTCGCTGCGTGGCCGCCGTCCGCACGACGGGGCGGCGTGAGACGGTTGCCCACCGGATCCGGGGGTTGTTCGGGGTCCCGTCGACGCGGCGACGTGATGTTGGGGATCCGATGGGGCACGATCTGTCCTGCGGAATTCTGGAGGTGACGTGTCGGGAGCTCACCGCGCCGATCAGACCGAGCGAGGGACCGTGCCGTCGGCGCGGGCGAATCTCGTGGTGCCCACGGCCGAGGCGATGCGGGTCCTCGGGGCCCGGCTGGCGCTGCTGCTGCGCCCCGGTGACCTGGCCGTGCTGACCGGCGATCTCGGGGCCGGCAAGACCACCCTGACCCAGGGCATCGGCGCCGGGATGGGGGTTCGCGAGATGGTCAGCAGCCCCACCTTTGTGATCGCCCGGGTGCATCCGTCCCTGGTCGGCGGATCCGATCTGGTCCACGTCGACGCCTACCGGCTCTCCACCCTGGCCGAGATCGACGAGCTCGACCTCGACGCCTCGCTCGACCGCTCCGTGACCGTGGTGGAGTGGGGCGAGGGCCTGGTCGAGGACCTGGCCCCCGACCGGGTCGAGGTGCTGATCCGCCGCCCTCGCGGGGACGCCGACGGCGGGGCCGACATCGCGCCGGTGGACGGCGACGAGAAGCGCTACGTCACGATCACCGGGTACGGGGCCCGGTGGGACGGTGTGAGCCTGCCGACCTCGGTCGGTTGAGGCGACGCCCCCCGGCCGTGAGCGATCTGCTGCTCGCCCTGGACACCTCGGGTGCCCTCGTCACCGTCGCCGTCGCCGAGGGGGGCGCCGACGGGGACGGCCGCGTGGCGGTGCGGGCCGAACGCGACGTGGAACAGGTCAACCGGCACGCCGAGCTGCTCGCCCCGATGATCTCCGAGGCGCTCGCCGAGGCCGGCGCGGCGGCCTCGGCGCTGACCGCCGTCGCCGTGGGCGTGGGCCCCGGCCCGTTCACCGGGCTGCGGGTCGGGCTGGTCACGGCGCAGACCCTGGGGCACACCCTCGGCGTCCCGGTGCTCGGCGTGTGCTCGTTGGACGCCCTGGCCGATCGGGTGGTGGCCCACCACGGCGGCTCCGGCCCCGCGGAGTTCGTCGTGGCGACCGACGCGCGGCGACGGGAGGTGTACTGGGCGCGGTACCGCGTCGTCGCAGCGGCGGGGGGGACCGGGACGGCCGAGCGCATCGACGGACCCGCCGTCCGAGCCCCCGCGGACCTGGCCGCCGCCCTCGGCGGCGTCCCGGTCGTGGGCCGTGGCGCCGCCCTGTACCCCGACCTGCTCGGCGAGCCCCCCGCCGGCTCCCCGCTGGACGTGACGGCCGCCGCGGTGGCGCGGCTCGCCGTCCGGATGCGCCGCCGCGGCGACCCGCTCGCCGTCCGGCCGCTCTACCTTCGCCGCCCGGACGCCGCGGTGCCGGGTGCGCGCAAGCGGGTGCAATGAGCACGGTCGCCCTGCAGCCGCTGCGGTGGTGGCACCTCGAGGAGGCCGCCGCGCTGGACGCCGAGCTGTTCGGCCCGACCGCCTGGAGCCCCGAGACCTTCTGGTCCGAGCTGGCCCGCCCGCAGACCCGCCGCTACCTCGCCGCCCTCACGGGGACCGGCCGTCTGGTCGGCTACGCCGGTCTGATGCTGAGCCGGGGACAGGGCGACGTGCAGACCCTCGCGGTGGCTCCCTCGATGCGTGGGCGAGGCGTCGGAGCCCGGCTGCTCGGCGAGCTGCTGCGCCGGGCGGAGGAGGGCGGTGCCACCTCGGTGATGCTCGAGGTGCACGCCGACAACGCCGGGGCGATCGCGCTGTACGCAGGATTCGGATTCGAGCCGATCGCCCGACGCCGGGGGTACTACCAGCCCGCCGGCGGCGACGCGGTGATCATGCGGCGGCGCCCCGGCGGTCGCGGCGTCGGCGCGGGGATGGACGAGGATGGCTGACGTGGACGCACCGCTCGTGCTCGGCATCGAGACCTCCTGCGACGAGACCGGCGTCGGTCTGGTACGCGGCTGCGAGCTGCTGGTGGACGCCGTCGCCAGCTCGGTCGAGGACCACGCGCGGTTCGGCGGCGTCGTCCCCGAGGTGGCCAGCCGGGCCCACCTGGAGGCCATGGTGCCCACGGTGGAACGGGCCTGCGCCCAGGCCGGGGTGCGGCTGCGCGACGTCGACGCGGTGGCCGTGACCTCCGGTCCCGGGCTGGTCGGGGCGCTCACCGTGGGCGTGGCGGCGGCCAAGGCGCTCGCCCTCGGCCTGGGGGTCCCGCTGTACGGCCTCAACCACCTGGCCGCGCACGTCGCGGTGGACACCCTCGAGCACGGCCCGCTGGCTCGGCCCAGCCTGGCGTTGCTGGTCTCCGGCGGGCACTCCTCGCTGCTGCGCGTCGAGGACGTCACCGCCTCGGTGACGCCGCTGGGACGCACCATCGACGACGCCGCCGGGGAGGCGTTCGACAAGGTCGCCCGGCTGCTCGGGCTGCCGTTCCCCGGCGGCCCGCATATCGACCGGGTGGCCGCCGCCGCCGTGGCCGAACGCGGCGAGGGGGTGCGCGAGGTGATCGCGTTCCCCCGTGGGCTCACCTCGGCCCGCGACCTGGAGCACCACCGCTACGACGTCTCGTTCTCCGGCCTCAAGACGGCCGTGGCCCGGTGGGTGGAGCGGCGTGAGGACCGCGGCGAGCCGGTGGACGTCGCCGCCGTGGCCGCCTCGTTCCAGGAGGCCGTCGTCGACGTGCTCACCCGCAAAGCGGTGCTGGCCTGCCGCGAACAGCGGGTCGACACCCTGCTGATCGGCGGCGGCGTCGCCGCCAACTCCCGGCTCCGGGCGCTGGCCGGGCAACGGTGCGCCGACGCCGGGATCGCGCTGCGGGTGCCGCGCCCGGGGCTGTGCACCGACAACGGCGCCATGGTGGCCGCGCTCGGCTCGTTGATGGTCGCCGCCGGTCGAGCGCCCTCCGGGCTGGGTCTGGGCGTCGACTCCTCGATGCCGGTCACCGACGTGCAGTCGTGAGCGCGCCCGCCTCCGGGGTCTGCGATCCGACGCCCTGCGCCCTGGGTCCCCACGGCGACCGGACCCGTACCTGGTGGGTGGACCCGGGCTGCACGGAACGGGCCACCGGGCCGACGGCGCGGACCTGGTCGGCGACCCACGACGACGCCGAGGCGCTCGCCGGCCGCCTCGTCCCGGGCCCGTGACCGGCCTGCTGATCCTGCTCGGCGCGGCCGCGCTGCTGACCGCGGGCGCGGAGCTGTTCGTCGAGAACGTCTCGGGGGCCGCCCGACGTCTGGGGCTGACGGTGCTGGCGGTCGGCATCCTGCTCGCCGGCGCCGAGCCCGAGGAGGCGCTGACGGGGATGTTGGCCAGCGGCGCCGGTCATCCGGGGCTGGCCGCCGGGGATGCCATCGGCGCGAACGTCACCATGCTCACCGCCGCGCTCGGCCTGGCCGCACTCGCCCGGCCGCTGCCGCTCGGACGGCGGGTGCGCGAGTACGCGATCGGGGCGGCCCTCGCCGGGGTGCTGGCCCTGGGGGCGCTGGCCGACGGGGGCGTGACCCGCAGGGAGGGGGCGGGGCTGCTGGCGGCGTACGCGGCCCTGGTCGCCCTGGTGTGGTGGCGCGAGCGCGAACCGCCCGCCCTGGGCGAGCTGGCCGAACTGGCCGATGAGGACGGCGAGAACGACGGGGAGACCGTGTCGTGGCGCGCCGTGGTCCTCGTCGTGGTCGGGCTGGCGGCGATGACCGCGGGAGGCGGCGCGGCGGTCGAGGGAGCCACCCGCGTGGCTGCCGCCTTCGGCCTGGCCGACGACGCCGTCGGGCTCACCGCGCTCGCCCTGGCCACGACGGCGGAACTGTTCGCGTTGGCCGTCGCCGCGCTGCGCCGGGACGTCGCCGAGGTGGCCGTCGCCGCCGTGGTGGGCAGCGCGGCCTACAACGCCACCGTCTCGCTGGGGCTGGCGGCGCTGGTGCGCCCGCTCACCGACGTCTCGGGCATCCCGCCCATCGCCGCCGTGGCCGCCGCGCTGCCGCTGCTCGTCGTCCTGCTCGGTCTGCGGGGACGGCTGGGCCGGCCCGCAGGGGCGCTCCTGGCCCTGGCCTACCTCGGCCATCTCCTCGTCGTCCTGGGGTGAGCCGCCTCCGCCGCACCGACCGGGCCACCGGCCGTCGGCGGCTCACCAGGGCCGGACGGCGTCCAGTTCGGCCAACGGATCGGCCGGCGGTCGCCAGGTGAGGCCGGCACGTCGCGCCCGCTCGGCCTGGGCGGCCACGGCGGTCACCGCCGCGAGCAGCCGTTCGACGTGCTCCGGGGCGGTCGCCAGGCCGATGCTCGCCCGGACGGCGCTCGTCTGGGGGGCGGTGGTCAGCAGGTGATCGGTGAGCGGGTGGGCGCAGAACCTGCCGTCGCGCACCCCGATGCCGTGGGCGAACGACAGGGCGCCGGAGACCTGCGAGGAATCCAGCTCCGCGACGGTGAATGCGACCACGCCGACGCGTTCGAGCCCCCGGCCCCGGGTGATGATCGAGTGGATCCGCACGCCGGGGATCGCGGCCAGACCGGTGCGCAGCCGGTCGGCGAGGCGCCGCTCGTGGGTCCGGACGGCGTCGGCATGCCGGCGCAGCGCGGCGCAGGCGGCCGCGACGGCGACGGCGCCGATCACGTTCGGGCTGCCACCCTCGTGCCGGGCGGCCCCGGTGGCCCAGACCGGCGGCCGTGCGGCGGCGACCGCGACGGCCGCGCCTCCGCCGACCAGGTAGGGCTCGGCCTCGTCCAGCCAGTCGGCGCGCCCCGCCAGGACCCCGCTGCCGTAGGGGGCGTAGAGTTTGTGGCCCGAGAAGGCGACGTAGTCGATGCCGATCGCGGCCATATCGATCGGGGCGTGCGGGGCCAGTTGGGCCGCGTCGACGGCCAACCGGGCGCCGTGGCGGCGGACGACGGTCGCGATCTCCGCCAGCGGCCAGCACTCGCCGGTGACGTTGGAGGCGCCCGAGATCACGACCAGGGCGTTCGCCGTCCTCACCGTGGCCAGCGCAGCCTCCATCCTGCCCAGGGCCTCCGGGACGCTCGAGGGGATCGGCAGGGTCACGGTGCGGTCGGCGCCCCAGGGCAACAGCGTGGAGTGGTGCTCGAAGGCGAAGACCACCACCGTGGTGTCGGCGGGCAGGGCGTGGGCGAGCAGCGCCCAGGAGTCGGTGGTCGAGCGGGTGAAGACGACCGTGTCGTCGGGGCGGGCGCCCACGAACCCCGCCACCTCGGCGCGGGCCTGCTCGTACCAGCGGCTGGTGAGGCGGCTGGCGTAGCCGTTGCCGCGGTGCACCGAGGCGTAGGTGCCCAGCGTGGCAGCCACGGCGTCCGCGACCGCGACGAGCGCGGGGGTGGAGGCGGCGTGGTCGAGGTTGGCGAACTCGACCGGTCCGTGGGGGGTGGGTGCGAGCATGCCGCCCGACACGACGGCCGGCGGTGCGGCCACCGGCCGGAGCGGTTCCGCAGCGGTGGCGCGATCACGGGTGAGGGTTGCCGAGGACATCACGGCTCCAACGGGTCGAGGACCCGAGGGCGTCAGGTCCGCGCTTGTCCGTACCCCTGCGGTGCGGACCTGGTCGTCACCCGGAGCACCCCGCCGCGGAGGAGGGTTGCCGGCCAGCGAGCCGGGGCTTGGCGCTGGCGCTCATGACCGTGACTCGACGGTACGGAGACCGGTGCGGCGACGTCCATAGCCCGATCGAGTCCTCTCGCATCGTGAGATGCGTCGGCCCTCCCGGGACCCGCTCGGGTCCTGACCCGCTCGTGTTCCGCGGGTGGGGCGGCTCGAGCGGGTGGCTGGGGCGACGTGATGGGGCGGGCCGACGTACCCTCGCGTCGTCATGTTTGCCGACCGTGATGCCGTCGTCGAGCCGCTGCCCGCTCCGCTCGCCGGGGCCTACCTGCGCCGACTGGGGGTCGAGGCCGGCCCGCCCACGTCCGGCCTGCTGCGCGCCGTCCACCGCGCCCAGGTCGAGCGCGTGCCGTACGAGAACCTGGACATCTTCCGGGGAGTGCCGCCGGGGATCGACCCGGTGGCCTCGGCACGGCGCATCGTCGCCGGCGGGGGAGGCTACTGCTACCACCACAACGGAGCGCTGTCCGCCCTCCTCGCGCGGCTCGGGTTCGACGTCTCGCGACACGTGGGGGCGGTCCGGGGGAGTGTCGCCGCGGACCCGGACGTGGAACGTGGCAACCACCTGACCCTCACCGTCGAGCTCGACGGGCGGCGGTGGTTCGTGGACTGCGGCCTCGGGGACCTGCTGCACGAACCGGTTCCGTTGCGCCCCGGCGCCTTCCGGCAGGGTCCGTTCCGCTACGAGCTGCTCGACCTCGGCGGCGGGGCCTGGCGGCTGCTGCACGATCCGGCGCAGAAGTCGTTCTGCGACATGACGTTCGACCTCGCACCGGCCGGCATCGACGGCTTCGCCGAGAACCACCGGCGGCTGTCCACCGCGCCCGACTCGGGCTTCGTCACCACCTTCGCGGCCTTCCGCCGGATGCCGGACTCGGTCGAGGGGCTGCGGGGCCTGGTGCGGTCGAGCCGCGGCGGCGCCGGGCTGGTCGAACGGGAACTGACGGACGCCGTGACGTGGTTCGCCGCCCTGGCGGACGACTTCGGCCTGTCCCCGGCGCACATGACCGACGACGAACGGGACGCGATCTGGCGCCGGGTCGCGACCGCGCACCGGGTTCGGCGGGTCTTGCGTCAGTCGCCGGTCTGACCGTCGATGGACTCTCGGATCAGGTCGGCGTGGCCGCAGTGCCGGGCGTACTCCTCGATCATGTGGATCAGGATCCACCGCAGGCTGGCCGGTTCGCCGTCATGGCTGGTGCGACGCGCAGGCTGATCGAGCCCGCCGGAGAGCACGCCCTCCAGGATCGCCTCGGAGTCGGCCACGGCGGCGTCGAACAGCGCGAACAGCTCCTCCGGGGAGTCGTGGGCGGCCGAGTGCAGCTCCCAGTCGCGATCGGCCTCCCAGTCGACGCTGCGCCAGGGCTCGGTGTGGTCCGCGGCGATCAGCCTGTGCCGGAACCAGTTCTGCTCGACCAGGGCCATGTGCTTGAGCAGGCCACCGAGGGTCAGATCGGACGGTCCGAGACGCCGCGTCAGCGCCTCACCGTCCAGCCCCTCGGCCTTCAACCGCAGCGTGGCCCGGTAATAGTCCAGGAACGCCCGCAGCAGCGTGGCTTCGTCCCCGGTGGCAGGTGGTTGGACGCGTGAGGTCGGCGTGATCGGCATACCGGTCACGCTATCCGGGGGGTCCGACACCGCCCGACCGCCCCGCGAGGCCACCTCATCCGGCGAGTAGCGCGTCGATGCGCTGGGCCAGCACCGGTTCGGGCTGGGCGCCCACGATCCGGGCCACGGTCTCGCCGTCCCGCACCATCGCCAGCGTGGGGATGCTGCGGGCGTCGAACCGGGCGGCCGCCCGCGGGTTGTGGTCGACGTTGACCTTGACCACCTTGACCCTGCCGGCGTACCGGACGGCGAGCCGCTCCAGCACCGGCGCGACCATGCGGCAGGGGCCGCACCACGGCGCCCACAGGTCGATCAGCACCAGCTGACCGGTGTCCAGCGCCGACGCCAGCTCGTCGTCCCCGGCTTCGACCAGCCAGGGGAGGGCGGCATGGCAGGAGGCACACTGCGGGCGGCCCTTGGAGGCCACGGGAATCCGGTTCCTGGTGCCGCAGGACGGGCAGACGGTGACGCGGGGGCTCATGGACAAAACCTAGACTCGACGGCCATGACAGGTGAAGCGGGTCCCCGCCCCGTCCCCGTGGTCCTCGACGTCGACACCGGCGTGGACGACGCCTGCGCTCTGCTGCTGGCCGCCCGCCATCCGGCGCTGGACCTGCGGGCGGTC